>WAJY01000087.1 GCA_015523645.1 Geoglobus sp.
CGAAAATCCTCTTGAAATAGCAAAAAAATGGATAGAAAGAGGAGCTAAAGCTTTGCATGTTGTGGATCTTAATGGGAGCTTTGGAGGGAAACTGGTTCATGAGGATCTCATTCTCAGAATATCAAAAATCGCTGAAGTTCAGGTTGGTGGGGGGATAAGGGATTACTCAACAGCAAAAAACCTACTTGAAAATGGCATTGATAGGGTTATAGTTGGAACGATGGCTGTTGAGAATTCAGATGATGTCAAAAAGCTTGCTGAGGAATATCCGGGAAGGGTAATTGTAGCTATTGACTCTAGAGGTGGGAAAGTCGTAACTAGGGGTTGGAAAAGCGAAACTTGCTTGACACCTTTGGAGCTTTCGAGTGTTTATGAGGACTTTGACATCATCCTTCTATTCACAAATGTTGATGTTGAGGGACTGATGAGTGGAATAGATTATGAGATGATAAGAGAGGTTTGTGAGAATGCAGGAAAGCCTGTAATCGTTTCTGGAGGATTTTCTAGCATTGATGATGTTATTAAGGCAAAGGAGGCTGGAGCAATTGGTGTTGTTTTGGGCAGCTCTTTATACACGGGAAAGCTGAGAATTGAGGAGCTGCTTAAACTTGAGGAGGAGTAGTTATGGTTAAGCTTCAAAGAAAGACAAAGGAAGTGGAAGTTAGCGTGGCGATAGATCTTGAAGGAGGGGAAATAGAGATCGACACCGGAATCGGCTTTTTTGACCACATGCTGGAAACCTTTGCCTTTCACTCCTCGATAGGTCTTAGAGTGAATGCAAGGGGAGATTTAGAGGTGAGCGAGCACCATACGGTTGAGGACACTGCAATTGTGCTTGGAAAGGCGATAAGAAAGTTAATAGAGGATAGAGAGAAGAGGATAAGGAGATTTGGATATGCTATAGTTCCTATGGATGAGAGCGTTTGTATTTGCGGTATAGATTTGAGTGGGAGAGGGTTCTTTGTCTTGGATGGGGAATTTGGTGATTCTGGTTTGAAGGATAGCCTCATCCGCCATTTTTTTGACACTCTGTGCAGAAATGCTGGAATAAATCTTTACCTCCAAGTTAAGGGAGAAGATCCCCATCACAAGGTTGAGAGTGCATTTAAAGCTGTTGCACTGAGTTTCAGGCAGGCAATTGAGCCAGCAGAAAATGTAAGGAGTGTGAAGGGAAAAATTGATTGATCCAAATACATTTTCAAGCTTTATCAATTTTTTGCCCCCGTAGGGTAGTCGGACATCCTGGGGGTCTCCGGAACCCCCAACCCGGGTTCAATTCCCGGCGGGGGCGCAGTTTGATGAGCAAGTCTGTTCAAGCTGTGAAGGTTAATTTTTTGTGCCTTGAGCGAAATGCGAGACTTGTAATCTAGAAAAATCTAGATGCAAAAGTTTCTGGCTTGGCTTCGCATACCTCTTTAAATTCGCACAGATTGCACCTCTCACCCTTTTTGCCTTCAGGTAAGAATCCCTTTTCTATCCTTCTGAGCTTCTCCAGTATTTTCAACATGTTGTATCTATCTTTTCTTGAGTCTCTGAAGCTCAAAAGCAATCCATCGTAGGCATAGTAAACATACCCCTCTTTCAGTCCTGAAATGGCTGAAATTGCTGTCAGTCTCATTCTCTCCTTAAACGTAAAGTCTTCACCACCTCTACTCAGCATAACAACAAGATACCTTCCATCCTCTGTTATTTCATCAACAACACCCCTTATTCCAAGTTTTTTAGATTCAAAAAAGACTTCCCATTCCTTAGGCTTTATTTTATCCAGATCCTCTGAGTACCTGAATTTTGATGATGCAGAGATAAAAACATCCCTAAAGTCTGGATACAGAGTTGAGAATCTTTCAAAAGCCCATTCGTGGTCGTATCCCTTTCTTATGCTCAGAAATATTTCTCTTACTGCATGATATTCGCTAACGTATTCCCTCTTTTCGTGTATTCTGAAATATGCAAGTCTTGGGCATGTGATAAAGCTTGTTATGTCTCCAATTTTTATCACACATCAACTTTATCGTTCATATAGATAATTCTTGTCATTCAAGATTCCATTGCTGGAGTGATAAAATCTTTAGTTTGATGCATGAAGATTAACAGATGCCCTTCAAGGGAAGAGCTTTCAGAATTAAAGTTTTTCAAAACAACTCTAAGAGCAACGCTTTTAATTCCATGATTGCTCTAGAATCTAAGGCACTCCACAAAACAAGAATTATCCATCTCATTTTAGCTACAAACTCAGATCTCTTTCCTCATTATCCTAATCAAGTCAGAAACCATGCATTTACCCAAATTTTGATAATTCTTTTCAAGGCTGAGTCTAATCCAGCCTCCAGCTTGCTGTCCAAAGAAAAATGAGATGATGAATAACGGTATGTGCAATGCGGGAATGCCCTCTAAATATCTCATCAAAACTATAAATGGTACCGGAGTATGGACAGCAAGAAACCATTCTTTGCTAAGCTTTCTAACCCCCCTTCTCCAATAGCCAAATGGAAGATTAATTATGAAGGTTACAAGGATCGCAAAGCTTTCGGCAAATATTTCCACCATGGCATGTCCTTTCTGTAAGAATTTGTAAAGATTTCGTTGTTTGGAAACTTTACCGAACAGCAAGATAAATTGCATTTAGAATTCAAAATACTCAGAGTCGTTTGAGATAAAAGGTGAAATAAGGGGATTTTGAATTTCTAGATTATCTTTAAAACCATTTATCTCTAAAACCATGGATAAAAAACCTTAAATAAGTGGTCGGAGAATTTACTCTGAAATGGCTCGAACTGTCAAGGATCTTCTTATTGAAATTAAAGATACAACAGAGTTGATGGTGGATCTTGCCTATTCTGCAATCCTCTTTGATAATGAAGATATAGCAGAAGAGGTCTTGGATCTTGAAGAATATACAAATGAGCTGATACGGCATTTGAGAGTCGTTAGCATACTTGCAGGAAGGAAGGCTGAGGAGGCTGAGATGGTCTCATCAATTCTTCAAATAGCATCTGCAGCTCAAAAGATTGGTGAATCGGCTGGAGACATAGCAACCCTGGTATTAAGGGGGTTTAAACTCCCAAGGGAGATGATAAACGAGATTCTGCTTGAAAGCGAGGAAACACTAGTTAGGGCTGAGGTGGCAGAAGATTCTGAGATTGCTGAGAAAACTCTCGGTGAAATCAAGCTTCATACAAAAACTGGAATGAGAGTCATAGCCATTAAAAGAGGTTTCACATGGATTTTCGATCCTGACAAGACGACAAAGATAAGAAAAAAGGATATACTATTTGCAAGAGGGGACATTTCTGGGGTTCAGGATTTTTTGAAGTTAGTTTCAAAAAGGGAAGTGAAGCTTGAAAGCCTTGAAATCAAGGACAAGAGCTTGGAGAAGTCGGTAGATCTTTTGATAGAGATGAAGGATCTTTCAGAGCTTTCAGTAGATCTGGGATATTCATCGATAATATACTGGAACGATGAGATAGCCAATGAAGTCTACTACCTTGAGGAGAAGGTGGACAACCTAAAGATAGAGCTTGTAAACTGGGTTCTGCAAGCCAGCAAGGATGCAGAGGATCAAGAATCTCAAAAGGTTCTGATGTCTTTAATCGATATAGCTTACTCCTCAGAGAGAATTGCTGATGCAGCCAAGGAAATCTCTGAGATCGTTGCAAAAAAACTTGATATACACCCTGTTTTCAGGAGCGCAATGATGGAGAGTGATGAAATACTCACCGTTATTGAGGTTGCTGAAAACTGCGAGCTTGATGGAAAGACGCTCGGAGATGCCAGAGTTGAGACAATCACAGGTATGCACATAGTTGCAATAAAAAGGGGAAATAGGTGGCTCACAAAACCCAAAGCAACAACAGAAATCAAATCAGGAGACTTGCTTATTGCAAAGGGAACCAAGGAAGGTGAGATGCTTTTAAAAGAGATGTGCACTACCTCCTTAAAGAAATCATTAGTTTAGAGACAAGTTCTCTCTTTATCTCAGAATTTCTTCCGTTCTCACACACCATAGTTCTAACTCCTATTATATCTGGCTTCAACTTCTTCAAAAGCTCAATGTGCTGCCAAGAGAGAGAGCCAGCAAGTGCACAAAACATGCCAAAGCTGTGGGCAAGCTCGATGAAACTCTTAACTTCATCCTTGCTCATGAATTCAAAGAGGTTCTTGCCATCCTTTAATGCTGTGCCCACCATGACTCCATCGCAACCAGCTTCATAAGCCGGCTCTACCATCTCCATAGGGGAAATTGAATTTATCCTTTTGCAATCTCCATATCCTGCTGCAACAACTTGGACTGAGGAGTTGACTTCTTTCACAGCCCTCACAACCTTTTCCATCATCTCATACACCTGATTCTGAGTCTTTATGCTGTAAAGACCGACTTTTACATAGTCTGCACCGCTGAAAACAGCACCAACAGCTGCCAAACTGGCAGTTCCAGGTTTAAAATCCAGATCTCCCAAAGTAGCGCTGAGAAGTTTTCCTTTTTTTGCAACCATCTCCTTGATCTCCCTTATAACCCAGGGAAAGTTTGCACCAAGGGATCCTTCAGCAGGATTTTTCACGTCTATTATATCTGCACCTCCTTTTATTGATTCCTCAGCCTCTCTGATGTTCATGGGTGAAACAAGAACCTTCATCGCAGACAAGTGGGTAAAGCTGTATATATAGGTGTTGAAAATAATCCATGGACATTTATCTTGCAATCGACCTGAAAAATGGAAGGGTTGTAGGGGGAAAGGCTGGGAAGAGGGATGAGTATAAAGAGGTGCATGAGGAAAGCATACTCCTTGAAAGAAGTGACCCAGCTTACGTTATCAAAACTCTAAAGCCAAAGAACGTTTATGTGGCAGATTTGGATAGAATTGAAGGAAAAGGAGACAACACCAGACACATCCTTGAGATCGCAGAAATTGCTGAAAAAACAATTGCAGATGTTGGAATTAGAGAGATTGACGATGTTAAAAAAGCTTTTTTCACTCCAGTTATTGGGACAGAAACATTCGACATCTCAAAGCTTGAGGATGGAGATTACTTAATTAGCGTTGATATAAGGGAAAGACTTCTGGACAGAAGTGGAAGATTTAGGGATTATGTTGAAGTGCTGGAATACCTTAATTCCTTCAGAATCTCCGGAGTGATTGTTCTTCCAATACATCAGGTAGGAACACTTAACTTCAATTTCCAGGTCGTTGAAAAAGCCATTGAGGTTTCTGATCACGAAATTCTCACAGGAGGTGGATTGAGGAGCTATGAAGACTTGTTAAGGGTGAAGAGTCTTGGTGTTGCTGGAGTAATAGTTTCAACGGCATTTCACAAGGGTATGATAGATCCTTCTATACTCAGGCAAGGGAAAATATAGAAAAAAAGATAACCTCCTTTGCATACTGCTGAACATGAAACTCATCTCAGGTCCATCATCACCACTTATTTCAAAAAGAATTTCTGAGATTTCAGGTTTTGGGCTTGCAAAAACAACATACAGGAAATTTCCAGATGGAGAGCTATATTTCAGACTTGAGGATCAAAGTGAAGAGAGGTATGCCGTTATCAACAGCCTAAACTCAAGCGATGATCTCGTTTTCCTTCTTTTAGCTTTAGATGCTCTTTCTGACAAGGATGTTGTTGCTGTTGTGCCTTACATGGGTTATGCAAGACAGGACAAGGCATTTCTTGAAGGAGAGGCTGTAAGCATTAGAGCAGTTGCAAGAATGCTTGAGAGTTATGCAAGCAAGGTAATTACGGTAAACATCCATAGCGAGGATGCAAAGAGGCACTTCAGAAAGCTTGTGGAGATTGATGCAATGAAAGTTATTGGTGAGCATTACAAGGGAAAAGACATTATCATGCTTTCCCCAGACAAGGGCTCCTTTGAAAGGGTTAAGAGAGCAGCAAAAATTGCAGGTTGTGACTTTGACTATTTAGAGAAAAGAAGAATAGACGCCGAGAATGTTGAGATATTTCCAAAGAATTTGGAGGTTGAAAACAAGAACATTGTTCTGGTTGACGACATAATCTCAACTGGTGGGACAATCATCACTGCAGCAAGCCATCTCTATGAGAGGGCAAATAACATTGAAACTGCATGCATCCATGCTGTTCTTGCTGGGAATGCACTAAACAGGCTCTACTCATCGGGAATTTCAAGGGTTGTTGCAACAGATACAGTTGAAAGGCAGGTGAGCATTCTAACCGTTTCAAGGCTGATTGGGGAGGTGCTTCTTAGTGAAGTTTGAGATTGAGATATGGTTTGGCGATCTTGATGCTTTGGGTCACGTCAACAATGTTCAATATGCTAGGTTTCTTGAAACAGCAAGGGTAAAGTTCTTTTATGAAAATTTTGGGGATTTAAAGCCTTTCTTCGTTTTGAGAAGAATTGAGATGGATTATCTATCACCACTTTTCATGGGAGACATCGCTGTTGTTGAGATGTGGGTTGGTGAGATCGGAAACACAAGCTGGGAATTTCTTTACAGAATAACCGAAAAAAGGAGTGGCAGGGAGGTTATGAGGGCGAGGAGCATACAGGTATGGATGGATAAAGAGAGAAACAAAAAGGCTCCAATACCTGAAAGGGTGAGAAGAGTTTTAGAGGCTGAAAGGAGGTGATAAGTTGTTTCTAATTTTTGTAATTTTTACAATTGCAGTCGGGCTTTACATGGCTTGGAATATCGGTGCAAACGATGCTGCCAATTCAATGGCAACCTCTTATGGAAGTGGTGTTTTGACGTTAAAGCAAATAATAGTCATTGCATCAATCCTGGAATTTGTTGGAGCGGTTTTGTATGGTAAGAAGGTTACCCATACAATTGCTAAGGGAATAGTTCCGATTGAGTCAATTGATCCACATTTGGTTGCTCTTGGTGCGCTATCTGCAATCCTGTCTGCAAGTCTGTGGATTACAGTTTCAACATACTATCACCTTCCAGTTTCAACAACCCATTCAGTCGTTGGTGCAATGGTTGGCTTCGGTCTTGCAGCAGTAAGCCAGAATTACATCGAGATTACGGACATAAACTGGGGAATTCTTTACAGAATTGTACTTAGCTGGATTCTCTCTCCTATTGTAGGAGCAATGGTAGCATTTCTTATATTCACCATGATAAGACTCTCCCTTCTTGTGAGGTTCGATGTTTCTTCTGTTGAGCACGTTTTCAAATATCTTCAGATCCTCACAGCCTGCTACATGGCTTTTTCCCATGGAAGCAATGACGTAGCAAATGCAACCGGACCTATGGCTGCATCGCTAGGATACATTGGAGCTGAAACACCGATCTGGGTCTTGGTTATAGGTGGGCTTGGCATATCCGTTGGAATCGCAACTTGGGGATACAAAGTCATTGAGATGGTTGGGAAGAGAATAACCGAGTTAACACCAACAAGAG
>WAJY01000088.1 GCA_015523645.1 Geoglobus sp.
CTAAGCTTTTAACACCTCTTGAAAAGAGATTCATGGAACTTGCAAGGGCATTGGCAATGAAGCCAAAATTGCTTTTGCTAGATGAGGTTATGGCTGGTATGAATCCTGCTGATGTTGACAGAATTATTGAAGTTATAAGAAGGGTTAAGGACGAGGAGAGAATAGCGGTTGTTTCAATGGTTGAGCATTTGATGCATGCAATAACAAGGTTTGCAGAAAGAGTTGTGGTGATGCATCAGGGTAAAAAACTGGTTGAGGGCAAAACGCTTGATGTGCTAAATGATCCAAGGGTTGTGGAGGTTTATCTTGGCAAAAGGGTGGTGTGATTGCTAAATGTAAGGGATCTTGAAACTGGTTATGGGGAAATGCAGGTTCTGTGGGGAGTGAGTCTTGAAGTGAGAAAGCAGAGCATAACAACGATACTCGGTCCAAATGGTGCAGGTAAGACCACAACCTTAAGGGGGATATTTGGGATAAACAAGCCTTGGAAGGGAAAGATAGAATTTGAGGGAAGAGACATAACATACATGCCTCCACACAGAAAGGTTGAGGAGGGAATTACAATGGTCCTTGAGGGCAGGCATCTCTTTCCATACATGAGCATTGAGGAAAATCTTTTGCTTGGAGCTTACACAAAAAGAGCTGAAGAAAGGGTTGACGATTCCCTTGAAATCGTTTATTCACTCTTTCCACTGCTTAAGGAGAGAAGGAATCAGAGAGCTGGAACCTTGAGTGGTGGAGAGCAGCAGATGCTTGCAATTGCCAGAGCATTGATGAGTGCACCAAAGCTCATACTCATGGATGAGCCAAGTCAGGGCTTGGCACCTAAGCTTGTTGTGCAAGTCTTTGACACAATCTCAAGAATGAAGGATGAGGGCTTGACAATCTTGCTTGTTGAGCAAAACGTTTTTTCATCTCTCGAAATATCCGATTACGCTTATGTTCTTGGCGAGGGAAAGATAGTTGCCGAAGGCAGCGTGGATGAAATAAAAGATTCTGAGATTGTTAAAAGGGCTTATGTTGGCGTTTGACAAAATAATAGAATTTGATCTTATTCCTCGTAATACCTATCATACTCGTCGTAATCAAACTCATCTTCATACTCTTCTTCTTCGCTCTCGGAGAAGTCTTTTTCAAGATCCTCAGGATTGAACTCCTCATTTGTATCTAGAAGTATGAACTTTCCATCCTCATATATCAAAACTGAGCTGCAGAGCTCGCACTGAATCTCGACTCCTTCATAGAGATCCTTGATGACTATATCCTCTCCGCATGAAGGGCAGACTATGAACTTCATCACCTCTCCTCCAAGAACAGATAGATTTAAACTTTTCGATGGAAAGTTTAAGATTGATTCAGTCATGCAATTCTTAAACCCCTATTCCTTGCATAATCGATCATTCTCTTGTAAGTTGGATTATTTGCAAGATGAATGTGAAGAGCTATCCCTTTTTCAAGGAGCTGAAACAACTCTTCCTCAAATAGAGAATACCAGTCCAGTTTTCTGGATGATATGATGAGTAAATCGAGATCAGAGTCTCCTGCAACAGCAGAACCCTCGACAACAGATCCAATGATGTAAGCCTCAACCTCTACATTCTCAAGTTTTGCACGAATTGAATCCAGAATATCTGCCAAATCTTTTATAGAAATGAGTTTTGCAGGTGGATCGTTCATAAAAGATCCCTCAATTCTCTGAATGTTGTCTCAACAAGCCTTAGATCCTCTTCAGTGACAGAAGGCAGTATACTGTAATCTCCGTTTTCACGCAAGCTCTGGATCCTTGAAAGGTTTTTCACCACTTCATCTTTGATTCCAAGTGTCTGCTTGTTGTTCCAAACTTTTGCCAGTAATCCTGAATGAGTTTTGGGAATCTCCATATTGTGTTTTAAAAGTATGGCAAAACAGAGACGGATTATGGCATAGTAACCTCTTGATATGGCATCTTCATACAGATCCCTATCTTTAAGAATCCTGTACGCTTCAAAAGCTTTTTCAGCTCTTTCCAGATATAGCTTGTATTCATCCATTGTCACATATACTGAACATTAAAGTAATATATCTTTTATCGATACTGTATAAAACTTGAAGCAATAAAATCAAAAAATGTGTTAAAAGCATAAAAGTCGTCAGATCAAATCAAGGACAATTGTTTCTCCATTTTCAACCTGTTTTTCAGAAACTTTAAGTGTTTTGATTGTTTTACCACTCTGAATTGTGTACTCTGAGACGGGCTTCACAGGATATTGCGTGTCTTGAGCATATGGAAGCACAAGCTCATAATGTCCATCTACAACCTTCACCTTCTGAATGTAATCAAAAACCCTTCCTTGATTTGTTTTTATCTTGACTTTAGCTATCACCTCACTGCTGTTTGCCTTTCCCTTGACAACCACCCCTTTAACATATTCAAAGATTTTCACATATCCTGTTGGAATGGCATTCACTTCCCCAAAACCGAGTTTTTTTGCATAGACAGAATTGTATATGTTTCGATAAAGCATTTCCTGAATGCCAGAATAAGTGTTTCTGCTGGAACCGCTTTCATAGACCATTCTGTAATGCTGCAACCCACTTCCGTCAAATATGTGGAGTCTTGCTTCCATTGTTTGATAATAGTGGATGCTTGGAATGCTTATCCCAGTCAGCCTTTTTGCCCCCATCGGCAGTCTTCCGGTTAAAGATATTCCAAGCTTTCCTGTTGGATCCATGTAAACTATCCCAGATCCTGCATAGTAAATTCTACCTGCCTTATCAAGACTTCCCTCCGCCCAGACTGCCATCGCATAGAACTTCCCTGTTGCCATCTCAACATCACTAACAACATACTTAACATCAAAGAACTCTGCAATTTTGTTTGCATAGCTTTCATTGAATGCTGTGAAGAATGGAGCTGCTCCTGGAACATCATTGTATTTATTGCCTATGCCCTGCTGGAATGGATTGGCAACAGGAATGCGGTGAGCTATGGCTGTAATCCAGTGTCCATAATCCCACCAGCTTATTATGCTGTAAGCTCCTTCTGGATAGGGATACCTCTCCTTAGGATCCTCAGGTGGTTTGTAAAGCTTATAATAGAATTGATCGTACATCTCCTTTCCTGGCGTGTTTTCCCTCATCCATACCAAGGCATCATACCACTGCTTGTTTA
>WAJY01000089.1 GCA_015523645.1 Geoglobus sp.
GATTCAGATCCGGAAGAAAATTGCGAAAAAGAGTCAGAGAAAAGGGTATTAAAATCAGAAAGGTTCTTCAAACCTTTAAAATTGGAGATACTGTGCACATAGACATAGAACCAGCATCTCAGAAAGGCATGCCCCATCCAAGGTTTCAGGGTAAAACCGGAAAGGTTGTTGGAATTAGGGGTAGGGCTTATTTAGTCCAAATATCAGACGGTGGAAAGAAGAAGATAGTTTTTGCAAGACCCGAACACCTCAAACTTCAGGAGGCTTGAGATGACGTTTAAAGACGTCCTCGAGTTCAGATACATTACAATCTCAGAGGCAAAGGAAATACTTGAGAAGCTTGTTGAGAAGAGAAAGGAGAGTGGTGAGCTCATTTTTGAGACCAGAAAGACTATGAATTATCTCAATACACTCTCAAAATTAAGTGGAGAGGACTCAAGAAAGCTTGTTGAGGAAATAAAGTCCCTTCCTTACGTTAATGAGGAGATTGCGATAAAGATTGCCGATCTCCTTCCAGACATTCCTGATGAGGTTAGGGTTATTTTCGCCAAAGAGAGGATCACACTAACTCCAGAACAAATTCAGGCTATTTTAGATATTGTCAAAAAGTATAAAAATTAAAGAAAAAATTATATACTTCCATTTTTAAATACAAGGTTGATAGCCATGACTGAGAAGAAAAAATTGGAGGATTATGCTTATATTATAGATTTCATGCCTTACGGTCATCCGGATAGCAAAGCACCCATTCATAGAAGAGAACCGCTAGCCCAGATAGTTGGTGAAAGCTACTTCACACTCCTTGAGGTGAGCATAAAGAGAGGAAAAAATCCTCTGATAATGGAGAGGGTTTACATAGGGAAGGGGGAGAGAGATGTTGTGCACAAGATAAAAAGAAGGTTGAGGTATGATGAGCTTACACCGACAGCCAAATCAGAATTGCCTTATGTTCTGGAAAAAATAGTAAAAGAGCAGGAAAGAAGGTTTGTTGATTTTTACAACAATTCAAGCCCAATAACAACAAGACTACATCAGCTGGAGCTCCTTCCCGGAATAGGAAAGAAGCTGATGTGGGCAATTCTTGAAGAGAGGAAAAAAGGCTCGTTCAAGAGCTTTCAGGATATATCGGAAAGGGTTAAGGGACTTGCGCATCCTGAAAAGGCAATTGTAAACAGGATAATCGAAGAGCTGAAGAATCCTTCAATCAAGTACAGACTCTTCACATCCTAATGCTCATGAGACTTTCAAGGAAAGAGGCTCAGCACATCCTTGTCGATAAAAGGGTTTTGAGAAGGATTGTCTCGTATGCACATCTTTCAAGGGAAGACGTTGTTTTGGAGGTTGGATGCGGAACAGGGAACCTTACTGCATACATCCTTAAACATTCAGGAAAAGTGTATGGAATTGAGAAAGACAGAAGATTCATTAAAATGCTGAAAGAAAGATTTTCAGATGAAATAAAAAACGGAAGGTTTGTGCTGATGGAAGGTGATGCGCTCAAGGTTGAATGGCCTTCTTTTGACAAATTTGTCTCAAACATCCCTTACAAAATTTCCTCAAAACTTACATTCAAGCTTTTTAAAGCGGGATTTAAACTGGCTGTTGTGATGTATCAGAGAGAGTTTGCAGAGAGATTGATCGCAAGAGAAGGGAGCAAGAAGTATGGGAGGCTGAGTGTTACCGCAAGAGCTTTTTCAAGAGCTGAGATTCTCGAGATTGTGAGCCCAGAATCTTTCAGACCAAAGCCTAAGGTGGAGTCTGCTATTGTAAGACTTTACCCAGAGCCAGAGGTGCATGTGAAGAACGTTGAAAACTTTGAAAAGCTTGTTAGGGTAGCCTTTTCAAACAGAAGAAAAAAATTCGGGAAGATTGCTGAAATGCTTGGAATTGAATGCGATATAGGTGATCTCAAAGATGAAAGACCTGAGAACATTCCACCGGAAATTTATGCAAGATTGTCAGAATGTCTATGAACCCGCTGAAGATTCTGAGCTGCTTTTGGAGGCAGCAATAAGGGAGGTTAGGGAGCATGATGAGGTTCTAGAAGTTGGTACTGGAAGCGGATTTGTTGCATTCAACTTGCTCGGAAAATGCAGACTTGTGATTGCAACAGACATTAGCAGGGATGCTGTGATGTGTGCAAAAAGCCTTGGTGTAGAGACTATTCAAACCGACTTGGCTAAAGGGATAAAAGCAAAATTTTCCCTCATTCTGTTCAATCCACCGTATCTTGAGCTTGAAGAGAAAGAGAAGAAGGGAGAATGGATAGAAAAAGCAATAGATGGAGGCAAAGATGGGATAGAGATTTCATCAAGATTTCTCAGAGAGATAAGAGAAAATTTGGCTGAGAATGGTAGAATAATTCTCATATCAACCTCGCTCAATTTTGAAAAATTAAAGGAAAGCATTAAAGGTTATGGATACTCATGGGAGATTATTGGAAGAAAAAGAGTGTTTTTCGAGGAGATTCTGGCATTAAAATTGTCTAAAGCTGACTAAGCAATTCATCAACTTTTGATATTATCCTCTCATTTGCCTCCCTTATCGCCTGAATCGGATTCTTACCTGTGGTTCTGATCATAAGCTCAGCCTCATTCTTTAAAGGATGGGGGAAGTTGTATTTTGCAACCAAAACACTCTCATCATTAACAAGCTCATACTGAAGAAGGTTCAGGAGTGTGTGATCCTCCCCTTTCACAAGAAGCTTAGCGTAATCATCTGAAAACTCGATTATTTTGATCTCCACCCTTACCACTCTCCTTTTCCATAGTAATTTGATATCTTCCTAGTTTCCACATTACCGCACTTCGGGCATTTAAGCTTATCCCTTTCCCTCTCCAGCTTAGCTCCACAAATCTGGCAATTTGCCCTTATCACACCCATCTCTTTCTCCTTTATTGAGAGCCTGAGATTGTCATCAATCACCCTAGCCCTTATTATGTCCATGTATCTCACACCGCTTTCAAAGTTCTTCAAATAGCCATCGCTTACATTTGAAATGTGGAGAAATGCTCTGTCATAATATCTCAATGCCCTGTCATCTCCCTTTTTTCTTGCTATCTCAACCATTGCAAAGCTGTTTCTCGTATCAACAACCCTGCCAATAACTATATCATTCCTCCTTATCTCAGGAATCTTCTTGACGCTCTCAACGCTTATCTTCTTGTCCTTTACAACAACCCTCCCAGCAGATGATGCAAAGAGCTTGCCGTCTTCTTCATAAACTCCCTCTCCAGGAACATACTCCTCCACGTATCCCAAAAAATCACCAGGCAACACAAACATCTCTACATCCACTCCATCCTAAAAACCTCTACGGCTATGAATTTATATGGTTTTTTGTGAAATCTGTATAGTTTTTTCATCGGCACTCTGTATTTCCAGCAATGTGTCACCTCAAAGCCATAACTATCTGCCATTCCTCTGACAAACCCTTCCGAGCCGGCTGAATGGACAGAATAAACAACACTTCCAATTTCAAATGCCTTTTCAAGAAAGACTTTGTCTGCATGCCTTCTTTTAATTCCAAAAGGGGGATTCATGACAACTCCAACCCTTCCTTTAACGTTAAATTTTCTTACATCTGCCAGAACAAAGCTTGCATTGGAATTGAGCCTTTTAGCATTGCTCACAGCCAATTTCAAAGCCTCCAAGTCTATGTCAACACCTAGAGTTTTGAAACCAACCAAGGACATTGCAATCGCAAGAACTCCAGTTCCACAGCCTAGGTCTATGAAGAAGTCTTTATCTCCATCCAGAAGGTTCGCTGTCACAGCAATTTCGGCAGCAAGTCCGGAAGGAGTTGGATACTGCTCAAGAGAAAGCTTTGGAGTTTCAAAGGTTTCAAGATCTTCCAAAAGAATTGCAAGCTTTTTTTTCATAAAAATAAAAGGATTTAGCCGAAGAGTGCTCCAAGTCCCTCCAAAGCCTCTTCTTCCTTAGCTTCCTCCTCTTCCTCCTTCTTTTCCTCTTCTTTAACTTCCTCAGCACCACTCTCAGCAGCTGTAGCAGTTGCAGTTGCGGGAACTGCCGTTGGGGCAAATGTGGCTTTGCTTATTGCCTCATCTATGTCAACTCCTTCTAGTGCTGTAACGAGTGCCTTAACCCTGGCATCATTTACCTCAATCCCGGCTGCCTCAAGAACAGCCTTCACGTTTTCCTCCGTTATGTCTTTTCCAGCAGAATGCAACAGCAGAGCCGCATACACATACTCCATTCTCATCACCTCATCAAGCTAACCAAACAACGCACCCAAACCCTCCAGTGCAGATTCCTCCTCTTTCTTTTCTTCCTCCTTTTCCTCCTCTGCTTTTTCCTCCACCATTTCAACAGCCTCTTCAACTTGAGGCTTTGAGCTTATAACACTTTTGAGTTCATCATCCAATGCCTCCTCAGAAAGCCTTGAAGCAAGTGAGAGCATTTCAGCATAAGCCTTTGACAGCAGATCACCCATAATCTCCTTTTCATAAACAGAAGCATTAAGTGCAAGATTCCTTGCTTCAACAAAAGCCTTCTGAATGAGAATTGCTGCTGTCTCCTCTGTAACGTATGCTGAATTGACTGCAAGATTTAACGCTTTCGTTGCTGCATCAACAAACTCCTCAAATACCTTGGCTTCATCAATTGCAAGATCCTCTGGAGTGAAGAGAATACCATTCTCCATTATCACCTTCGTTTCCAAGCCTATGCTGATTGGCTTTATTTCAAGCAAATTCAGTGCTCTCGCCACCTCTGGCTTCACAACCTCTCCAGCTCTGACAACAGTTACTGTGTCCTTCACAACGATCTTTCCTCTTTCTATGGCTGCTGGTATTCCTCCAGCCTGTATCTCACCGAGTATTGGTCCGGGAGGGAAGTTTGTGGGTCCAGCCTCAACAACCACATCAACAGGAGAGATCTGATTTGGTTTCAAAGGAGATGGTACCTTTGTGCTCTCAAGTTTCTTGTAAAGTTTGAAGGGATTCATCTTGGATGCTATTATGGCTATCTGATCATCTATGAAGTTCTCAAGGCTCTTGTAGTCTCCGCCCAGCGATTCAAGGGCGAGTCTCAAAAGTGAGTTCTTCACAACCCTTATCAGCATCTCATTCTTCATCTCCCTCCTTATGCTCTGGAACTGATGAGATGGTACGCCTCTAAAGCCCACAATACCGACAACAGGATATTCTTTGAAAATGCGCTTTATCTCATCAACAGTCTGAAGTTTCCACTGTGGAACCTTACCCCTTACAGCTGACATCTCATATCACCCTTACAGCCGGACCCATTGTTGTTTTAACGTAAACAGACTTCACAACCTGACTTGGATTTTCATACTTGTTCTCAACAACTTTCAGTATCTCCATTGCATTTTCTGCTATGTCTGCCGGATCCATGTCCCTCAATCCAATTGGAGCATGAAATGTCATCTTGTCTCTGGTTCTTATTCTCACCGAATTTCTCAGCCTTTGAATAACTGGAGATGGATCTGAACCTGGAGGTATTGGCTGTGGCATCTTTCCTCTAGGACCTAATATAGCTCCAAGCTTCTTGCCTATTTCGGGCATAAGCGGAGCTTCAGCTATAAAGAAGTCTATTTTGTTGGCAAGCTTTCTTGCCTCTCTCTTGTTCTTAGCAATCTCATCTATCTCCTCCGGAGAAATAACAGCCTCAACATTGTTCTCCTTTGCCTTTAATGCTGTCTCCCCCCTTGCAAAGACTCCTATTTTCCTCGACTTCCCCAGACCCTTTGGCAAAAGCACTATCTGATCTATTCTGTTCTCCGGCTTCTTCATGTCCAAGTTTCTCAAATTGACAGCCATATCCACAGTTTCCTTGAATTTCCTCGGCTTCGCTCCATTTACAGCCTCAGAAATTTTTTCCTCAAGCACCTTTTTCTCCACCAACACTTTATCACCCCGTAGTGCTACGGCAAACGCCTCCTACGGGCGAGAGCCATTCAATTATGAAACCTCACTTTAAAGGAGGATTTAAATTTTTTTCTGCCAACCCAACTTAATTATAATGGAGACTGAATATTAGTTCTGGTAAATTTTGAGTGAAAAATACACAGAATTTGCGGAATTGTTCAGAAATGCTCTAAAAATTCTGGAACAAACTCAAAGAAAACAATAAAATCCGTTTTATTTAAGAAATGGAGTTATAATTTCAATACATTTTGCGAAAACTTTAAAAATCACAAGATATTAGAGAAAACTCAGTTCCAAATCTGATATTGAGCTTATAAAAAATTGAATTTCAGTCCTTCAGAGGTGAGAAAAATGCAGAACAAAACTTCAGGTGATGAAGATGATCGTAGGAAAGCACATTATTGCGGAATTATATGGAGTTCCAAAGGAGTTGATTTCATATGAGAAAGAGGTAAGGAGGATAGTGGAAGAGGTGGTGAAGGAGGCAAATCTTACAAAGGTAGCTTCTCAATACAAACAGTTTGAACCCCATGGTGTTACAGGTGTTGTTTTGATATCAGAAAGTCACATCTCACTCCACACCTGGCCCGAACACGGGCTTGTAAACCTGGACATATTCACATGTGGGGATACAAGAAAGACAGACAGGGCTTTTGAGCTATTCTTGGAAAAATTCAAACCATCTTCTTACAGGCACTACGTTTTAGATAGAGGATAGAAAGATGAGAAGGATAAGAAACCAGATCTTCCAAGCTCTTTCCTCTGGCTCAACATCTGTCTACAAGCTCATAGACTCGCAGGATGCCAGTCTTCCAGAATTTTTCAGTCTTCTTGAAGAACTGGAAAGAGAGGGGTACATTGAGATAAGGGATGGAAAGGTGGGATTAACAGAGAAAGGAAAGGCTTATTCAGAAAGCATACAGGCTATGAACATTGAAGTGAGGTGCAAGTGCTGTGATGGAACGGGATATGAGATAGCAAAGGACTTTGAGGAGATTCTGAGGAGATACAAAGACATTGCGATAAACCGTCCTGAAACTATTGAAAAGTATGATCAGGGATTCATAAGCCCGGATGGTGTTGTTAAAAGGGTTGAGTTCATGTATGAGAGAGGAGACGTCATCGACACCGAGATATTTGTTGCAGGAGATGATGATCTCATAAGCAT
>WAJY01000090.1 GCA_015523645.1 Geoglobus sp.
TGGAGAATAGGCTATGCTCTTGGAAATGAGGAAGCAGTGAATGGATTGCTCAAGGTGAAGACAAATGTTGACAGCGGTGTTTTCAACGCCATACAGGATGCTGCCATAGCAGCGCTGATGGGTGATGATTCAGTTATAGAAAAGAACAATAGAATATACAGGGAGAGAAGAGACGTTCTTGTGAAGGGTCTCAGAAGAATCGGCTTTGATGTTGAAGAGCCAAAGGCAACATTTTACGTGTGGCTGAGAGTTGGGGGATCAAGCATCGAGTTTGCAAGAAAACTGCTTAATGATTCTGGAGTCCTTGTCACACCTGGAGTTGGATTTGGAAAGAGTGGAGAGGGATATGTCAGATTTGCCCTAACAAGAGACGTGTCAGTTATAAAGGAAGCTCTGGAAAGGATGGAGGGGCTTGAAATTGTTCAGCAGTAAGAATGGAATTCTGCATGTTGAGGAGGTTGATTTCAAGGAAATTGTGAGAAAAACAGGTACTCCAGTCTACATTACCTCAAAGAGGCTGGTTGAGGAGAATATAAATGAGCTGAAAAGGAATTTTGACTTTGCATTTCCGCTTTATGCGGTGAAGGCAAACAACAATCTTGCATTGATGAAGATATTCGCAAGGAATGGATTTGGTGCGGATGTTTTCAGCGTTGGAGAGCTTTATCTTGCTCTGCTTTCAGGTTTCAGGGGAGAGGAAATACTTTTCAACGGAAACTCCAAGAGCGATGATGAGATCAGAGCTGGAATAAAAGCAGGAGTCAAGTTCAGTGTTGACAGCATGGATGAGCTTCATGCAATATCTCGAATTGCTGCTGAGGAGGGCGAGGAGGTAAAAATAGCCTTCAGAGTTAATCCTGACATAAACCCTGAAACTCATCCCAAGATAGCAACTGGGTTGAGAACATCCAAATTCGGATTGCCTGCCGATAAAATTATCGATGCATACAAGACTGCCCTTGAACTTCCAAATGTCATTCCTGCAGGAATTCACTGCCACATAGGGAGTCAGATACTTGACGTCTCTCCATTTGTTGAGGAAATCGAGAGAATTTTTGATATTGCCATTCAGCTTGAGGAGCTGGGCATAGAGCTTGAGTTTCTGGACATGGGCGGGGGTTTCGGAATAGATTATCATGCTGATGGGAAGTGCAGATTTGAGACTTTTTCTGATCCAATAAGAGAGGCTTTTGAAAAGGGACTTGAGAGAATTGAATCAGAGCCTGAGCTGTGGATCGAGCCGGGAAGGAGCCTGGTTGCAAACACAACTGTTTTGATAGCAAGGGTCAATTCGGTTAAGAAAAGCCATTACAATTTTGTTGCGATTGATGCTGGCTTCAACACCTTGCTAAGGACGGCAATGTATGATGCGTATCACAGAGTTGCAGTAGCAAACAAAATGGATGAAGAGGTTGAGGAGACCTACACAATTGTCGGGCCAATCTGCGAGTCTGGTGATGTGATTGGCAGGGAAAGAAAACTGCCGAGGGTGGAGAAAGGAGATTACATAGCGGTATTTGATGCCGGAGCCTATGGCTTTGTGATGAGCAGTCAGTACAATGGAAGGCCCAGGTGTGCGGAAGTGCTTGTTGATGGCTCGAGATTCTACATAACGAGGGAGGCTGAAAGCATAGCTGATTTAATTGCAAAGCAGAAAATTCCGGAGGAGCTTTTCAGGTAATTTTGTTGATTGCAGTTGTGTTTTGCAGAGACTTAGAGTAATATTTAAGTTTTTTGTGAATAGTAGTTTTATGGACAATATGACAGAAGAAATCGAAAGATTTGTAGATGGATTGATTAGAAAAAATGATCTTGCTCTTTTAGATGCTTTATGGACTCTTTGCTGGTGTTTGACATTTACTCCTAAATCTGGATACTTTGACAGAGATCATAATAAAGAAAAAAATGTAGACCCATTTTTCAAAAAAATGGTTCCTTAAAGTTTGCTACAGGAATCTTCAAAAAAGTTTGGTTTAGCTAAAGTTGAAATCAAAAGAAAAATTGAAGAACTAATAGATTGGTTAAATGATTTACCAGAGTTCTTATCTTATGAACGTTATTATCAGGATAGTTATTCTCTAAGAAAAATGCTAATCAATAAAACTTCAGATCTTCTAATCGAACATGTAGAAACTAAAATAAAAAATATATCGAGTTTAGATAAAAAAACTTTTGTCATTTATTCTAAACTATATACCAATTAGAGTTAAGGATCTTGTTAAAGAAGCAGAAAATAGAAAAAGAGGGAGTCCTAATTACGAGATCAAACATAGACATCTCTCTGATTTTCATATAAAGGTGGATGAGAAAACAGGAGATGTTGTTTGTTTTGAAGTTGATACAAAGAAATGGACACATATCTTCAACTCTTTATTTAATGAAGAACTGAAAGAGTCGAAATTCTTAGTAAAAGAATACAGGAAAAGCCGAGGACTAATTCCAAACAGACATGAAACGTTTAGTTTCTGGCAATTTGGAGACGAACTGGTAAAAGTTGGTATCGGATACTGGGCATTTGAAATGAGTAGTGGAGGGAGAGTTACATTGAAGTTCATTATTCCAAACTTTATATATAAAGCCAATAAAG
>WAJY01000091.1 GCA_015523645.1 Geoglobus sp.
CAATAAAGTCAAATCTTTTCAAGATAAACAGATACCCGTATCCATACTATACAGAGCTAAAAACAAGAATCTCGGAGTATGTTGGAGTGGATTCGATGCAGATAGCTGTCTCAAACGGAGCATCCGATCTTTTAAGGCTTGTTACAGATGCTATAATTGAGCCCTTTGACAAGGTTTACATCCCAATGCCCTCCTATTCCATGTATCTCCTCTTCTCAATTCTGAGAGAGGCAAACATAAAGACAGAAGTTTTTGAAGGCTATTATATTGATGGATGTTATGAAAGAGGCAAACTTGCATTTCTCTGCAATCCAAACAATCCTACTGGAAACTGCGTGAAAACTAAGGCTGTCAGGGAATATCTTGAGAATTTTGATTATGTGGTGGTTGATGAAGCATATATTGAGTTTTCAGGGAAGTCAACAGTTAAACTGCTGAAAGATTACGAAAATCTGATTGTTGTGAGGAGTTTCTCAAAGTTTTTCGGGCTTGCAGGAATGAGAATAGGTTACGTCATAGCATCTGAAAGTATTGCAAAGGTGATTGAAAAAATCAGAAATCCATTCGCAATTTCACAGCTTGCATGCATTTCTGCAATAGAGGCTTTGAAGAACCTTGAGTATTATCATAGGGTAGCAAGAATGATTGTAGAGGAGAGAGAAAGAATGAAAAATGCGCTAAAAAAAAGATATTTTGTTTATGATAGCGACGCAAACTTTCTTTTGGTTAAGCATGAAAGAGGGGATCTTGTTAGAGAGCTTGCTGAAAAGGGTGTACTTGTGAGAGATGTTAGCGGTTTAGATGGTTTAGAAGGCTATCACTTCAGGGTTACAGTTGGAAGGAGGCAGGAAAATGACAAATTTCTGGAGGTGCTGAATGTATGAAGATAATGAAAGAGCTGATCAACGAGCTGCTTGAAATTTGCAGAGATACACATCCAAACGAGTTCTTTGCATTTCTTACAGGAAACAGGGGAGTTATAAAGGAATACATTTACATACCCTTCAAACAGGGAAGAGATTTTGTGAGCATTGACACATCCCTACTTCCCCTTGGAATGAAGATTTATGGGACTGTTCATAGCCATCCATCACACTCCCCTAATCCATCACCTCAAGATCTCTCAACATTCTCCTCCTTTGGCAGAGTTCACATAATTGTTTACTATCCCTACTGCAAAGAATGCTGGAGAGCTTTTGATTCTTCCGGAAATGCGATATTCATAGATGTTGTGTGAAAATGCCAGCTTGTCTTTACCTAAATTCTAGGGATTTTGAGACGTCAACAAGATTTATCTTTTTTTAGTTTCATAAATTATTGAGGGAAAGGTATGATGAGAGTAGTGTTTGCTTTATTTTTTCTGGGCGGAGTGTTGGTTGCAGGATGTGTAAAGGAGAAAGAGGAGGTGATGTCGTTGAGGGTTTCATCAATTTTTCAGGATGGTGAAAGAATTCCAGCCAAATACACATGCGAAGGAGAAGATGTGAGTCCACCATTGAAGATCGAAGACATTGACAGCAAAGCTATGAGCATTGCAATTATTGTTGATGATCCTGATGCTCCAATAGGCACCTTCACTCACTGGGTTGCCTGGAACATTCCTCCTGTTGATGAAATTCCAGAAAACATTCCGAAAAAAGAGGTTGTTGAGAGTCCGGTTAAAATGTACCAAGGTAGAAATGACTTTGGAAGGATCGGATACAATGGACCGTGTCCACCTAGGGGGCATGGACTCCACCATTATCACTTCAAGGTGTTTGTTCTGGACACAGTTCTTGATCTCAAACCAGGATCTGGAAAGAGAGATCTAGAAAAAGCGATGGAGGGGCATGTGATACAGATGGGCGAGCTTGTAGGAGTTTATGAGAGGAGATGAGTGATAGATAGATCACAAAAAGTTCCTAGAGATTTATTCGCTCGCGAACATCTCTGTTCTTTCCAATTTTTTCCAGAATAGCAAACTTGTAATTACGGCTAATGCAGAGATAATGATCGCTTGTGTCGAAGCTGATCCAGGTAAATCAAAAACACTCTTGCCTATAACAAAAACAAAAATCAGGGCAATTACACTGATACTTGTTGTGAGAACACCTTTGCTTGGTTTATCTTCTAGAAAGTTGTATGTTAGGATTGTAAATGAGACAACTGTAAACATGATTTCTGAAAAATACGAGATCAAAGCCAGAAAGGAAAAAAAATAGTCAGACCTACCTATTTTTTTATTTTTTAGGGATAGGTCTAGAAGGATTACTGTTGGTATCAGGAGCTCGAAGACTCTGAAAATATCTATTTCATAAATGTTGTTCTCATATGCTTCATAACCGAGAATCAGGCAATAAACTAGGAAAGTTAAAATAAATAGATCTTTTTTTCCTCTAGTTAAATACAAAATTGGAGATAAAAAAGGAGTTTTTGTTCCAGACAAAACACCACCAACTATTGCAAGGAATACCGCCATCATAGCATCTCCCCCTTGATTAGCTCGTATTGAATAACATCGACAAAATCTGAAGGACCTAGATCTATGGTAGGGACTATTTTTCTGAATTTTTTCAGAACTTCTTTCCTTTCAATGTATCTCTGGTATAGGTGTATCAACGTGTCTCTAGTTAGCTTGTTCTCGTCATAGAAGAGAATGGGATTCGGTGTGAGAAGCAGGATATCATGCTTTTTGTTAAGTTTGTATAGTACGCTCATAAGCTCTGCCGTGTTTGATGTAATGTCCGATACAAATATTAAAAATGCCGACTCAGGCAGTAATTTAATCGCCTCCATCAAACCAGTTGCAATACTTTTTCTTCTCTTAATTATAGGCAAAATTTTGTTGAGAAAATTTATGCTTGCTGATGAAATTTTTAGATTTATATCAGAAAATTTCAACCTTGGAATTGCTGAATGTTTCGGTGCTATCGCTAGAGACCTCGAAATAAGCTTTATCTGCTCCTCAGATTTTTTCGGGACAACGTGATGGACGATTCTGAAGTCATCATGAACTATAACTCCAACCCTATGTCTTTTTAGAAGAAGGTAAGCTATTTGGAGTGTCAAAGCTGTTATGTAGTCCACTTTTGATTTCCAAAGGCTCTTTCTCATTTCACTTCCAGCGTCAATAATCAAGTAAACATCGCTTTCAGTTTCTTTTAACAAATCTTTGACAATCAGCTCTCCAAGTCTTGCTGTTGCCTTCCAATCAACATGCTTTAAATCATCGCCTAACTCAAATTTTTTCAAAGAGTCTATTTCTGGGCTCTTTAAACCGAAAAGGTATTTCTTTAACAATTTTGTAGCTTTGAGCTGTTTGTCCTCCTTAAGACCATCTTTAATCTCTTCAAGAGATGGGTAAACCTCGATTTCAATATTGCTATCCCTGCGATACTCTGAAAAATATAACCCCCTCACATCTAAAATTTTAGCTATTGGTCCTTTTAGCGTGTATGATCCTTTGACAGGTATGATTGCTTGTTCAATGTCCTTATTTTCCTTACCACTCAATGTAAGACTTAAAGGATCTGCTTTAAATCCAAAAGGAAGAAAATCAGTTCCAATAATAACCTTTAATTTTTTATTTGTTAAATTTTTAACTCTATATTTAATCTTTGTTTTTTTACCACTCTCTAAATTTTTTCGAAGATTCCACTCAATCTTGATGTCTGGTAAAAACTCTTGTCTAAGAAAAACCAAATACAGTAATATTGAGAAACCAAGTAGAGCGGAAAACACATTTTCAAGCAGATATCCTTGAACAAAGAGCAGAAACGAAAGCAGTATCAAGACTTCTTCTCTTTTCATTTTGGTACCTCGATTTCTTCAAGAATTTCCACAATTACGTCCTCTGGTTTTAAACCATCCAAACTAAATTCTGCCTTTATTTTGAGTCTGTGTGCCAAAACAGGAGTGGTTAGGTCTTTCACATCGTCTGGAATTACGTAATTCCTCCCTCTTAGGAATGCCAAAGCTTTTGATGAGAATAGAAGGTGTTCAGAAGCTCTAGGACTCGCACCAAGCAATATTCTTTCATCCATTCTAGTTTTTGAGGCTATCTCATAGATATAAGTAAGGATCGGTTTACTTGCTAGAACATTCCTAACTTTCTCTATCATGGAAATTATCTTTTCCGGAGTTGTTATAGGTTTTACACTGCTAAATTCACCTCTTTCCTTCCTTCTTAGTAAAAGAAGTTCCCCTTCGCTTCCCAAGTATCCGATTTTTATTTTTATCATAAATCTATCAACTTGAGCTTCAGGTAATTCGTAAATTCCTTCTTGTTCTATAGGATTCATTGTGGCTATAACAATAAAAGGCTCTGGTAGTGGATATGTATTCCCTTCAATTGTTACCTGCCTTTCCTGCATCGCCTCAAGAAGTGCAGATTGCGTTTTGGGTGTTGCTCGGTTTATTTCATCAGCTAAAACTACGTTTGCAAAAATTGGTCCTTTTTTCATTCTAAATTCTGAGATTTTTTGGTCGAATATCATACCTCCGGTGATGTCAGCAGGCATCAAATCCGGTGTAAGCTGAATCCTAGAAAATGAGAGCCCTATTGCATTTGCAAATGCCTTTGCTATTGTTGTTTTTGCAACCCCCGGAACGCCTTCTAATATAACATGTCCTTGTGAGAGTAACGCTACTGCTAAAAGTTCAATTACTTCCTCATCACCAACAACTTCCCTGCTGATTTCATTCTTTAAGCTTGTTATAAACTCTTTTCCATCCATATCTATCACCAAGCTTCGTTCCTGTTTTTATTTCTGAAACAATTCTTTCAACCAGAGCTATATCAACCCACTCTGGTATGTCTTTTACTAACTCCTCCTCTTTTTTTGAAAAAATTCTCGATATACTCTTTATAATTCTATTGATTATGCCACTTTCAATCAGGATTGCTAGAGCTGAGACAACAATAAAAACCTGAAATGCCTTTTCTCTATCTAACTCTCTGTGAATGTAGGCTGTTGTTACTGAATAAGGGTTGAAATCGTAGTGGTGCGATTCATCAAAATAGAATGTTCCAGAACCGATATAATCAATGAGATTTACAATAAATCTTCTATTATAATTGCTCATATCATTAATCAGAATACTCGGATCAGAAAGCAGAATTATTTTCCCTCTTTTGTATTTTAACTCTACTAAAATCGGATAGCTCCTCATATTTTTTCCAACAATACTAACTTTGCTGGATAGTATTTCTCCTTTATTACTAACAATTACAGAAGGAACATTTAATATGAGTTTGTCAACACCAACAGCAAGTTCTGGCTCTTCTATTCTCACCACTACCGGGAATTCAGATTTCTTACTGTAAAACAAATCCTTTAAAGGCTCTTTAGAAAATCTGGTGTTTATTCCCAACTTTTCAAGAAGGCTATTTCCAGTTCCAAAGTCATCTGCTAAAAAAAGGGTCCCTCCATTTTCCAAAAAATTTTTTACCTCCTCAGCTTCAAGGGGTGAGAACTCCATATTTGGACCAACTATTACTAATATCCCTTTATAACCTCCCAATCCTATCGAGTTGTATGGGTACATTAGTGGTACTACACTACCTCTCTCATTAAGAAGTTTAGCAAATTCCGAACATCCATCCCACCTAGGATTGAACATGCTGAATTGAGCTGATGTTTTTATTGTAACTATCGCAGTTGGGAGGATGAGCAAGGTTATGCCTACAAAAAGAAGAAAGGCATAGCTTACCCTCATTCAATACCCCCCAAAATTGAAGAGATGAGGTTAAAGTAGTTTTCTTTTTCTTTCTGGTTTATCTTGATGTTTCCATAAACGACCTTTTCATGCGTTTCTGTGACGGTTTTTAATTTCTCAGCAAAAGCTTCACTTTTTAATGCATGAAGCAATTCTCTTGGTGTTAGGCTTTTCTTAAGCCCGTATTTACTTACAAGTCTGTTAAAGAGAATTCTGTAAGCCTCATCTACCCTATCTGGAATTTTAATTTTCGAAGAACTTAAATCAGTTTTTTTGCTATCTTTTTTCAACTCTAATTTTTCAACTTTTGTTTGGGTTGACTTGCTCTCATTTTTAGCTGATCTGAAATAAAAGTAGGAAAGAAAAAGGGAGAAGGCTACAAAACTTGCACCAAGTATCGCGTAATAGGGATACATTGTAACAAGTTTGGAGACCGTTTTTACATCCTTAATCCACCATTTTTTAGCTCTAACATGAATTTCGATTTTGTTTGATATCGCTGGTTTGTGGATAGAATCTCCTGAGAAAATTGAATACACGAAATAAGTTCCCTCATTGGAGAATTTGACATCTAAAGTAAAATTAGTTGAGCTGTTAAATATTGCTATTTTAGTCGAGTTAAGAAATGTAGCAATGGGTATCTGATAGCGTGCCCCTTCAATCTTCCCTTTTATTTTAATGGACTGATTTACAATCACCTCCGTTTTATTTGTCTGTAGATGTATCGAAACTGGGAATCTTGAAAAAAATATCGAGAGAGAATAATTAGACTGATCATATACTTCATTTCCGGGATAGAAGGAATGGATAGTTAAAAGTCCTTCAGTACTTTTTGTAACATTGATGTTAAATAGTCCATTTTTTGTTTCAACTCTCCCTGTTTTATTGTTCACATTTACAATCACACTCGAATTTATCGGATTTCCATAATAATCTGAGAGATAACCAACAACCTCTACATTTTCGTTTACAAATGCAGATGATTCAGCGGATAAAATAATATACGTTGGTATTTTTCTGACATAGATATTTAGAATATTTGATCTTATAGCTCTTCCATTTTTTACTCCTTCAGCATAGAGAGTGTGCATACCCAGCTTATCGAAGCTGTATGTGAGTTGATTATCAGTGATATTGTACCTCATAGAATCAATATACAAGAACGTTGGAGTAACGTTTATTGCATATATCTGTATTTTTACCTCTTGATACAAAATTGGGTGCTCATCAGAAACAAGTATGAAAAGTCCTTCTGTTGTTATGTTCTTGTCGTATTTCCTTAGTATGGCATCGTAGAATGATATGAGGTCTTCAACCTCCCTCAAAACTTTTTTTGTCTCGGAGACGTTAAAGTGTATTTCATGCTCCCCATTCCAGATCTTAAATGATTCAATATCGCTTAGTGAGTCATTTATCTCTTCAGCTGAAATCCTCATCTTAACCAGAGCTTCTCTTGAATTTAGATATGCGGTTTGGTTTTCTCCGCTATCTCTTAGATTGTTCAGATTTTTAAGGAAAATAAATTGAGATTCTGTGAGTTTTTTAACAGATGATGATAAGTGGAGAAAAGGATTAATAATATTTGAGGCATTTGTTTTTATCCCTTTTACTAAATAGAACTTGATTTCCTTGGAAGTTAACAACATTTTATTGTTCAATGAAATGGATAAATTTACACCTTCCTTATCCTCTTCGACAAACTTTATCAAACAATTTTTTGTTTCCTGAATAATATTCTGGAAGTACTCGTAGATCCATTCATCGCTTGGAGTGGCATTTGAATACATCTGATGTCTTACAATGTTAGATCCGTCTACTGCTGTAATCAAAGCAATAGCTGCAAATAGCATGAGAAAGCTTCGCATTGCTATCTAAAACAAGCAAATGGTATTTAAATTTTCGATATAGAGAATTGTTGATGAAGGCAAAATATCCTGCTGGGGTGATTTTAATCACCGTGGGATTGGTGTTATCATTTAATGGTGCAGTAAATGCGAATCAAAGCTATATAAATGCTGGAATTGGTGGTATATTTTTGGGAGTCGTTATCCTCACTTTTTCTACATCAGACTACATCAAATATGATGCATTAAGGGCAATTGCAAATCCTTATACCAAGTTTGCCAGAGAGATTGTAAAGTCATTGGATCTCAAAGGTAAGGCTGTTTATATCCCACCGTATGAAAATATGCCAAATGGTGGTGTTTTTATCCCCACTTCACGATAATTTCTCTCTTGATCTCGGAAAAATTGAGGAAAATATCTTTTTTGTTGCAGATGTCAGTAGAGAGGGTGAGATGGGGCTGGTTTTCACCTCACTAGGTACAAGTCTTCTTAAATTGTATGAAGAGTACGCTGAAATGGATTTTACAAATGCAGAACTCCAAATAGCAGAGAGTATATCATCTGTTCTGAGATCACTTGGATTGGCAAAATCTGTAGATATCGAGGAAAAAGATGGAGAGCTAGAAATATATATCAAGGGAGTTCGTGTTAGGGAACTGTGCTCTGAGAACTGCTCACGCATAGCTTGTCCAATATGCAGTTCAATATTACTGTCTCTCACAAAGGCTTATCAGCAATTGATAGCTACAGACAGTTTTAGCTTCGATAATAATTTTATTAAAATCACTGCAAAGAAAATTGGGGGTGTTAGTGATTGGATGTAGATGATGTAATTATTCTCACATTAACCATTTGGGTTCTTGTTTGTAATGTAATGGTAAAAACGGTTGATGTTTATGTTACCCTTTTGCTGATAGGACTTCTTGTCGTTGCTGAAGTCGGAGGGTACTTCATAAACCCTGAAACCAAAAGAGGGCTGAATTCTGCCATTTACTTCATGCTTTTTGTATTTCTCATTATAGTTGTCAAAAAGATCATAGAAGTGCTGAGCTAAATGATATTTGTGACGCATGAAAAGGTTGGGGGTAAAGTTCTTTCCATGATAAAGTTTTTGAACTTTCCAGCCATTCTAAGCTCCACAGATCTCAAAACCATGGAAAATCCGATACAATGAATCATCCGGATGATAACTGGAAGGTGTCAGACAATGAAAAACTGGAAAGATGGATGGGATCTTATAACAATAGCAATTCTCTCATTTCTCCTTATATTCATAATCTATCTATCCCCGGAAAACGTTCTCAGAAAGGTCATAGGACTGCCATTCATTCTCTTCTTCCCGGGTTACTCATTCATTTCGTTTTTGTTCCCTGAAAGGAGAGAGCTTGACACCATTGAAAGAGTTGCCCTATCCTTTGGTCTCAGCATTGCAATAACTCCGTTAATAGGTCTGGGTTTAAACTACACACCCTTTGGAATAAGACTCACACCAATACTGCTGAGCCTGTCCTTATTCAACATTATTTTTTCAGCCCTTGCCATCTATCGAAGATTTTCCGTGAGAGATCCATTCATACCGAGAGTTGATCTCAAAGAGGTGGTTGAGTGGGATGAGATGAGCAGACTTGATAGAGTTCTCACCGTGATTCTGCTCATTTCCATAATAGCCTCTGTTGTCACCCTCATATATGTCATCGTAACTCCAAAAACGGGAGAGAGGTTCACTGAGTTCTACATTCTCGGACCTCAGGGAAAGGCTGCAGACTACCCAACAAAACTGAGACCAGGGCAGAATGGAACAGTTATAATAGGCATAGTCAACCATGAGTACAGAACAGTCAACTATACAGTGGAGATATGGCTTGTGAATGCCAGCTTTTCAGACAACAGAACCAGCATACACCACATGTACTTCTTTGACAGGTTTAATGTAACCCTTAACCACACTCCTGTCAATATCGAGGGCAACTGGACTCCTCAGTGGGAGATGAGGTACACCTTCTCCATAGATGAACCCGGCAGGTACAAGATGTGGTTTTTGCTTTTCAAGGATTACGTTCCCCCACTCCCATACAAACCAATGAAAATGAAGGATTTTGCGGGAAGTGATGCTGAAGGGAGAATTTTGGATGCAGTTGAGGGGAAAATTCAGAGTTTGAATCTGAACATAGCTGTCAGGGAGATCTGATTTTTTTCAGCTGGCGAGTACGGGGTTTTCAATCTGGCTCTGACAGTGTTGAGCATTGCCCTTGTCGTGGCAAGGCTGGGTTTTCAGAGTTCATTGCCGAGGGAGTGGCTTACTGCCGGAAGACTTTGGGGGATAAGGGAGAGCAGGAATATCACCAGATCTATACATCCATTGTGTGATAACAAAAAATCGGTTGTGTCCCACAGTAAACTTCAAGGAAAATTCCAGAATAATCTCCAAAATTCATCTGTCACGATAGAGTTTTTCAAATTCTTCTCTCGTAAGCCCTGCCTGCTTTATTATCGCCCTCAACGTCCCTCTTGATATTTCCATGTGATCCGGAACGGTTAGCCTCTTCCCCGTCTCTCTGTGGCGAAGAATCATGTGGCTTCCTGTCTGGTGATCAACTTCGTAGCCAATTTTTACAAGAAGCTTTACAAGCTCTCTGCCAGAGATAATCGGAAGCTTAGGCAATTACTTCCACCACTTCCTCCTCAATATCGGGAATAGGCTCATCATGCTTTTTCAAACTTTCAAGGTACCCTTTTATCGCATCTTTTATGTTCTTTAGCGCTTCTTCCTTTGTTCTCCCCTGAGAAATGCATCCCGGCAAGGAAGGACACTGAACGACGAACATGCCGTCTTCATCCACTTCAATTATCACCCGAAACCTCATTATTTTCATACCTCACAGTAGGTCAGCAAAGATTAAAAGAATTTTGATTCTGTTTTTCGTCTTCAGGCTATTGATCGCTTTTTTACCAGTCATCTGGTCAGTTGATGGCTAAAGTGGTCACCATAACGGACAGGCAATTCGGACAATCGAGCAATCTTTTTAAAACGGTATAAGGA
>WAJY01000092.1 GCA_015523645.1 Geoglobus sp.
GCGGTAATAGAGCTTCAAGCTCTTTAAGCCGCCTCTCAAGCTGTTGTCGAGATAAAGTGTCTCCTGCAAACACCAATGATGGAATCAATAAACAAAGCATAATTAATACTGTAAGACATCGTTTCATCATTGCATCTCTCCTTTCAATTTAGAATCCAAGTTTACCTATGCCAAGCTTACCTCTCTGTGCATCATCAAGTATCAGGTATTGCAGGTCATACCACTGCTCAAGATTCATCGATATTATATGCTCAAGCGCTTCACTCATGTTTATGTCGTGTTCAATATTTCTGACAATCCACTTGCCGCTAACTCCTGTGTTGTTCTCCGTAATGGTGATGATATCGCCAAGCTCTCTGGCAAGCACATCAGGGAATACATTCTTGAGAGAGACATTCACCTTAGGATGTGGATCTTTTTTCTGGGCAAGCAGGAAATCTCCATAGTCTTTGGCATAATGTATTGACCCGATATAGTCGCTCTCAACTGCAAAATCCCTCTGCCCATAAGTAGCCTGAGACGTGGTATCCTCCGTAACATAACTTATCAACGACTGTTTCTGTATAGACTTTCCTCGCAGTTGAAATTTTGTTAGATACACAGTTCCAGTATCATTGTTTGTCACATCACATTTTGCCGATGCGCTAAAAAATGTCACCGAAACACTGATCTGCGAAGTCTTATCTGTGCCTGTGCCATCAGGCGCTGTATTTGCCGTATAGTCTGTTCCTGCAACCGGTGTCACCATTTCATCTGCCGGCGTGTCCTGCTCCTTCGTGTCAGGATCATAATAATTCAGCCAGAATGTCAGGGTTGAACCCGGATCTATACTCGTTGCTCCCTCAAGGTTTGCCACAACAGCCGTAGTAGATGCTTTCTTCCTGGGCCTTCCAGACACTTTGATATAATTTGCGATCTCTTCCTCGCCAAGCTCATAATTGAATTCATAGAAGGTGTCATATGTTGCAACGGATTGCCCCTCAAGACCCCAGTACCTATTCTTAACATGCAGAATCCCATCAGGCCCCATATATATCCTGTAATACCCAAAAGCCATAAGCTCATTCATCACCTCAATAGGCCGTCTATCTCGATACCAGGCAAAGGGAACAATGTCATAGAAAGTATCTATGGTCCTATCTGTAGCTCCAATCCCAGCAGCATCCAGCACATCACCAAACAAAGTCCCAACATTAATGTTGGTCTTCAACGGCAATGTGATTTTCCTGTGCTGTAATAGCTTGATTTTGTCAGAACACTGCAGTACACATCTCCTTCTGCTCCTTACAGGATTCACAGAATATGAATCTATAATTCCGGTGAAAAGGTAATATGTCGTGTTGTTATACATGGCAGTAATACGTATATTCTTGTAGGGCTTGAGATTCGGATAATAGGGGCTACCGGTATTTTCCGGTGAATATTTCCCAGAATTATTCATCAGCAACACTTCTGCCCGTCCCACCGATATTCCATTTTCTGCACTTGCTGAATTTCGTGAGATTGTTATATGAAGGCAATCCCCTGTCACATCTGTCCAAGATCCTGTAGTAAACTCAATCTCAACTTTGTATACTGGATCAGGCATATCTGGCCAATTCTCTTTGTGTAATGCTCATCTGCTTGCGCATCCATTTCGACATTGACAGCTCATCAAATATCACAGGGCCATGGTAAACATGCTGGATAACAATAGGACCTGAGCCTGAATGCCTACCAAGCGGAATAACCATCTCTGGCCCTGCTTCCCCAAGCATTGCAAGAGTGGGTTTTGTCACAATGCCCCCATGCTGTAGTTTGGGAATCTCAAATAGTTGAGATAACGTAGAAGTTAAAATCATAAGCTGATCGTTAGTTGCTTTACCAGTGGAACCTATATTCTGGAGAACTTTAAGCGTTTCTGTTATATTCTGGTCCAAGTTAGAAAGATATTGGTTCATCTGAGTTTCCAAATCTATTCCAGTTCTGGTAAGGCCAAGTATATTAAGTTGTGCTTCTATCATCCTGTCAAATTCAGTAATTCCTGATGTTTTTACATTTTCTAAACCCTTGACGACTTTATCCTGCCATTCATTCAATGTTCCAAACTGCTCCAATATTTTCTCTTGTATTTCTATCAACCTGTCGAACTCAGATTTACCTGACTCTTTAACTCCTTCAAGGCCCTGAACTACATACTGTTGCCATTTTGCTAACTCATCAGCAAGCATCTTATTTGTGGCTATCTTGTTCTGCAGTTCTACCGACTTAGCTTGTAGATCCCTGTATTCCTGACTTGTTGCATCAAGGCCTTTCATGGTGTTTTGAACTTTATTCAGCTCGCTTTTCAGCAGCTCAATGTCTTCTTTGGGCCTGAATAATTGTTGAGCAGTTTGCCACACGTCTAAATATGCTTGCTTTAAGTCTTGAAGCAATCTGATCTTGTCTTCACCTGTAGCTTGCTCAACTTCTCTCTTCAGACTTTCTACATCCTGTTGTTGAGCTCTAAAGAGTTCCTGTATAGACATTGTGGAACGCTGCACTGTTTTAATAGCATCATCTATACCTCGAATAAATCCAGAACGTTCACTCATAAGAGAGTTAATTTTATCTGTGATCTCGGTAAAGAAGTTTTTAGCTTCATTCCAGACGTTTAGATATACATCTTTGAGTTCTTTAAGCAGAGAGATTTTTTCTTTGCCTGTAGTTCCTGTAATTGCTTTTTGTAGAGCTTCAAGATCGGATATAGCAGCAGAAAAACGCTCAGCGGAGGACATTAGATCTTGCTTAACCCCTTTAATGGCATCGTTCATATCTTTGGTAAAATCCTTCTGCTGTTGATATAGATCCAGTATATCGCCTACAATGTCCTTGATTTTCTTAAATCTCTCAACCATAAGGGATGTTAAAGTTACAGCATTGTTAGCTAAGCTTTCATACAATCCAGCTATGCTGTTTAGAGCTGTATTAATAGAGGTCCAGTTGCTTGTCCATTGAGGCAGGTTCAATTGCTTAAAGACGTTATTCAATTCTTCAAGACTGATATTAAGACGATTTGCAAGCTCAATTGTTCTAACCTGCGTCGCCCCCTGTTGTCTCCAAGCTTCCAGATACTGAATAACTGACTGACCTCCCCAAGAAGGAGCTGATGTAACAGCTTGTATACCTTTAATGGCAGCAAAGACATCCTCCTGTGCTTTATGAATCTTTTCACTACTCGGAAACAGTTTTTCTTCAAACTCACCAAGGGCACTCTTAAAATTATCAATAAAATTATCAAACACTTTCTCGAGTCTATCAGTTAATGGAACAATTCTTATCTCTGCTTTACCTCTTCCACCGAACAAATTTCCTAAAAATCCAGTAATAAAGCTAATGCCAGCAGTAGCGGCAGCCATGCTAACATTAATAGCTTGACCAGTAGCTTGTGTCTCTACAACCATCCGTGCCAATACATCGACAAATATATCCAATGCCCCTTTCCATACATCTTCAAATGACGTGGTAGTATCATGCCAAATAGATTTAATAGATTTTGCTACTCCATCAACTGCTTCCTCATAGACATCATGAATGGTAATCACTTTATGAATACTACTTTTTGTATCTTCTGACATTTCTCTCGCTGCACGGGAAAGCTCAGGATAATTCTTGGCTATTATGATTGATGTAACCAGCCTAATATCATCAAAAGCCTTTTTGGTGGGTTTAAGCCCATCTTCTTTAAGCTTGATGAAAGAGCTCTTAAGTTTAGGCAGATTATAGCCAAGCTCCTTATGCATAATCTTAGACAAATCGTATAGTGCAGGTGTATAGCGATTTTTTATCATTAGATATGAGTCCTGAAAGCCTCGTGAAAGAGATGTATTTTTCTTGTTAGTATCTTCGAGAGACTTTCCTACCACTTCTTTCATATTTTTTAGTGTCTTTTGGATTTTTTTAGCTGGATCGATAATTCCTTTTTCAAAATTCTGCCGGGTAACTGTCATCTCCTTCTGTATATCTTCACGCATTTGCTGTACAGAAGAGATGGCTTCTTTGATCTTGCTTCCAAATCCTGGGACCCATCCAACAAGCTTATCAAATCCCTTGAGCAGCACTTCAATAGCTGCAAGGACCTTATCCTTCAACCAGTTCCATGCCTGAACACCGTAGTATTTAATGTCATCCCAGTTTTTATAAACCAGCACTCCTGCAGTTACCAGTGCAGCAAATGCTGCTATCACAAGCCCAACTGGAGTAGTAAGCAGAGAAAAAAAGCGTATCATGCCAGCCACACCCTGAAGCATTTGTCCAATAAATATCAGAACCGGTCCAAGTGCGGCTGAAATGGCAACGAATCCAAGTACTACTGTCTGTAATGACGGATCAAGTTTAGTAAACCAATCAACTGCTGCTTTAATATATCCAGCCAATGGCTCAATAGCATCAAGGACTTTTATCAGTGCTGGACCAAGTGCATCACCAAGTCTTTGTGCCGTTACTTCAAACTTCACTTTGAATTGTTGCCAAGCAAAACCAGCCTTATTCACACCTTCCGTCTGTTCACGAAATGCCTCTTCAGTAGTTCCAGCTGCTTTATTCATCTCTGCAAGCTTTTTGTTAAATTCCTTGGCCTGGGATCCAGCAAGACTGAATACTGCAGGTAATGCTTCAGCCTGTCCAAACAGCCGTGCTACCGCTTCCTCACTCCCGTCTGTAGTACTGATTAATGCCTTTAATGCCTCCTGCATGCCAAGAGTTTTTAGCATAGCGCTTGCCGTATCAAACCCAAGCCTATTGATAGCGGTCTGCATATCTTTTGTAGGTTTCATCATTGCCCGCATTATCGCTGCAAGCTGTGTACTCACCTCTGCAGTACTTCCAGTTACTCCAGTAAGCGTGGCAAAGCTTGCTGCAAGCTCTTCCTGTGATACTCCTAACTGTGCAGTAAGAGGCACTACACGGCCAATGCTTGCTGCAAGCTCCGGGAACGTGGTCTGTCCAAGCCTAACGGTGAGCAACGCAAGATCAGAAGCTTTCTGCAC
>WAJY01000093.1 GCA_015523645.1 Geoglobus sp.
GCAGAGAGATACTCTGATTCTTCAAAGAACACCCTGTCCATCTCGTAGGAATAATGCTGACATGTATGCGGAATAAAAATAATCCAATACCTCTTTTCTCGCATTCTCTAACCAACAGGGCTCATTTTATATTTTAATTATTACTGGAAAGAGTGTTAAGAACTATCGTCATCGTAATTTCATCACATCCGATTCGAATCGTCTGAATGTAGAATAAAGACTAAGGATCGAGCATCTGTATTATCTCTTGCGTTGTGCAAATTTAACAGCATCCTACATTGGCATCAATCACCAGTAACATGCTTTCTGAATTTGAATTTCCCTTATCTCCAACGAGTTGTTCGCAACAACTGAGCTCAAGTAATCCTCCATGTATCTCCTGACTGTGTGAAGATTGTTGAAATCATCTCCTCAAAGACTATTTCTTTTTAAATTTTGCATAAAGTCATCAAGCTTTGAGTTGAGTCATGCATTATTATAAATTGGTGTATCACCAAGGTCTTTTGAGTTTTTAAGTTCTTTTTTATGTCATAGTCTGTTTACTGACGCAGTTTCATTACTTGGATGAGAGAATTCAAAAATCAATCCAGAAGTGAACATCAGCAAACCAAGAATCAAGAACACTGCACTTCCAATTGAAGGTCCATACAGCAGTTTATTTGTCTGGTAATATACTGAAAAAGCCCAGAAACCAAATGCAATCCCCATAACTGTCAGAATGAACCCAGCCAAGCCGAAAAAGAGTATCGGTCTTCTGTATCCAACCAGACCAATCAGATCATTTAGAACACCAAATCCATGATAAAATGGATTCTTCTTGTGCTTTTTCGGGGCATCATAAATCGCTGTTATTGGTAACTCTTTTATTTTAAATCCCTTGGATGAGAGATACGCGATCATTTCTGATTCGATGCTGTAGCCATCTGATTTTAGATTGAGACTTTAAAGAGCTCTTCTGCTTATTGCTCTGAATCTTGACTGAGAGTCAGGAACCTCGATCCAATAACAAGGTCCAGCCTCTCCCTTTTTCACCGGCTCTATCACTGCAGGAATATCATCAGGATTGTGCTGTCTGTCTCCATCAATGGTAACAACTATATTACAGCCAATCTCCCTTGCTTTTCTGAACCCGACCATAAGAGCATGAGCTTTTCCGGAGTCTTTCCTCAAGTCTTATAACTTCAGCTCCGGCAAGTTCAGCGATTTCAGCAGTTTTATCGGTGGAACTGTCATCTACAACTATTACTGTATCAACATGCTTTCTGGCTTTGAGGACAACACTGCCAATCGCAATCTCTTCATTATAGGCTGGAATTACTGTTATAACACAATGGTTCATAAAAAAACACCTCAAAAGATAAATAATTAGAGTAAACGATAAAATCTGATTTGCATGCTAATCCTCGGACATGCAGGCATAACCCTTGGAATATTCTGGTTTCTTGAGGAAAGGACTGGTTTAAAATTTGACTTCAGAATTGTTGTTCTCTCTGCTCTGCTTCCTGACTTAATTGACAAGCCCCTTGGCATGATAATTCTGCCTTTAAGCAATGGAAGAATCATAGCTCACACCATCATCTTTGCTATTGCTCTCCTCTTTATTGGGCTGAGATACAGGAGGTTTCTTCCCGTCTCTCTGGCCTCTATGCTTCATCTTGTGGAAGATGAGATGTGGAATGAGCCAGAAACACTGTTCTGGCCACTTTTCGGAAACTTCCCAAAGGAAGAGTACAGGGGACTTTATGAATACGTGAGAATGATAGCATTAGAATACATCCCATCTCCATCCCAAACATTCATTTTTGAGGTTGTTGGGGCAGTCATCATAATTCTGTTTCTGATAAAGCACTGAAATGAGCTTCCACAACCATAGTCCAAGGTGACCCTGACCAGCCCCCCTCATCGCTTACGCTCAGTCTCTGCTGGTCAGGATGGCGATGTTGACATTCATCCTTTTCAAGTTGACATCCTTTCCGATAATTATATCTCCGCCATGATGTCAGGATACTATCAACCTTATTCTATAATACGCTCTCCAGAATTTCTTTAGACACTTTGATGTACTTTCTTATGATGCTTATAAAAATTTCTTTTTGCTTTGAGTATGTTATCCACCATGTATCCTCAAATCCTTCAACTTCGGAGAGTTCCTTCAAAATAAGCCTTATCTGAACATCTGATATCCTGTATCCCTTATTTCCAAGAATTTTCTTAAGCTTTGACAGAGTATTGACGAAATAGCCAATCTTTTTCCCCCTATCTGACGAGACGTTCTTGAAAACTCCGCATTCATTACAATAAGGATGAAGTTTTATAATTCCATTTTGTATTTTTGCCCAATCTTTCTTATTCGAAATATGGTAATGCATGCTTCATCGCCTCATTGCTCGTAGTGTATAAAGGATAAAAAGGAAGCTGAAAGCAACAATGGTAAAGGTTGTTTCAAATCCAGGTATGGAGACGGCTGGACTTATTTTTAGTTTAGTTTTGTTCATCTCGTTTAATGAAGGTGTAGGAGATTTTTTTTCAGGAATTGGAGTTGGAGTGGCTTTGAGTGTTACGGTCTTTGATATCCCTCCAGCTGATATGACAAAATCCCCAGCCGGAATTGAAGAGGTTTCATAAGAATAACTGAAAGATCCATTCTCATCAGCCTTGACAAATCCGATTGCTGTTATCTTTAATTTAACAGAGTTTTTATCAGATTCTCCATATATTACTATATCATAACTTCCCGGAGGAACGTTACTCTGAGATATCGTGGCTATTCCGTTTTTCGCATCTGAGCTTAGAGTTATCCATATGAGGAGAAGTTTCACACCAACTCTAAGATTCTTGCAATCATAAGCTGTAACGCTAAACACGTTTTTACCCTCTGGAATCTTAACTCCACTTATCGAGAAGATGTATCTACCATTTTCAACTGGTATGATCTTTTCAAACGAAATCTTTATTTTCACCTCCTCGTTTGAGCTAGCATTACCGTAAATTGTAACCAAATCTCCTTTGAAGGGACTTTCTGGATTTATATTGAAATCTAGCACTTCAGCATTTGAAAGAACAAAAAATCCAGACCAAAGCCCAGTTATCAATACTAATCCCAATACAAATATCGATAATATTAAAC
>WAJY01000094.1 GCA_015523645.1 Geoglobus sp.
GTTGTTGCATTGACAGGAGCTTCTGGACAGATATACGGTATAAGACTCCTTGAATATCTCTCAGCCACAGACGTCGAAACCCACCTGATTATATCTCCATCTGCAAGAGAGAACATAAGGATGGAAACAGACCTCTCTCCTGAGTATGTGGAAAGACTTGCAGATTTTAGCTATGATTACATGGACTTCACAGCCCCGATTGCAAGTGGAAGCTTCAAGCACGATGGGATGGTTGTTATTCCCTGCTCGATAAAAACATCCTCAGCAATAGCAAACTCGATGAGCTTCAACCTTATAGTCAGGGCAGCAGATGTCACTCTGAAGGAGAGAAGGAGACTTGTCCTTGTTGTCAGGGAAACCCCACTTCATTCTGGTCATCTGAAAATGCTCTCATCCCTATCTGACTTGGGAGCCGTGATCTTCCCTCCAGTTCCTGCCTTTTACTCAAAGCCGAGATCCATAGACGATATTGTAAACAACACTGTCGGCAGGGTTCTCGATATCCTAGGAATAGAGAATGACCTCTACAAACCCTGGACTGGCAGGGAAAAAATGTCCAAGAGTGAGGTTAACTTGTAGTCGGCATCAAGCTCTTCAATCCTGTTTTCCCCTTCAACAACTGCAATATCAATCCCAGCCTTTCTGCAAGCAAGTAGGTCTGAAATGCTGTCTCCAACAAAGAGAACCTCTTCCCTTTCAACTCCAAGGGATTCAATTGCCAGTTTAATCCCAGCATCTGATGGTTTAAGCAAATCCACATCTTTTCTTCCAACAACAATATAAAAGAATTTGGCAATGCCGTATTCCATCAATGCCCTTCTTAGCAAGTCTCCATTTACATTTGAAACAACAGCTTTCTTTCCATAAATTTTTGGTAGAACCTCATATACCTCTCCCTTTACCCTCCATTTTTGAAAGGCAAGTAAGTCATACTTGTCATAGATCCTGTCAATGCCATCTCTCAAATTTGGATACTCGCTTGAGATCAGATTGTATATTTCAGCATAACTCCCATCTGCATGTATTCCATGCTTCCCTAGCATTTCCTTAACTTCTCTAACAGCACTTTCTTTATCCCAAGCGAAGTTTACCAGTGTCCCTTCAAAATCAAAAATCAGGGCTTTGTATTTCACTCTCTCCTCTCCACCAGCTTTTCTTTTTCAACAGCCCTAGCAATTATTCCCTTTAACATGGGACAACCTGAAATAGGATCTGCCGGATCATGGGGTGTCAAAACATTGACATTCCCCTCAGACCAGCCATGTGGTATGCTCACAACATTTTTGGCAATGTCCTCTGTGAATTTTGCCATTATCTTTATACTTCCCCTCTCTGTTTTTATCATCATGTATTCTCCATCCCTTATTCCGTATTTTCTAGCTGTTTCTGGATTTATTTCCGCATATGGCTCTGAAACAAATTTTCTAAGCCTCTCGACATTTCTCATCTGAGAGTGGGTGTAGTATACATCCCTTGCACCAGTAATTATCAGCACCTCATCCTCTTCCCTTGTCTCATGCAGTGGTGAGGGAAGTGGCGGAAGGTTCAGCTCCTCGAGTGTTTTCGAATACAGCTCAACCTTTTTGCTGGGAGTCTTGAATCCTCTTTTCAGATACTCAAGATACTTTACCTCTCCACTCCACACTCCTGAAGGATACCTCTCATTTAGGTCATCAAAAGAGTATCCTGTTGGCTCAAGAACCCAGTCTATCACTTCTTCCACGCTCTTCCAAGGAAACTGCTCTTTGAAACCCATTCTTCTTGCCAGTTCCAACCAAAATTCAACATCTCCTTTCGACTCGCCCAATGGCTGAATTACCTTCTTTCTCAGCATCATGTAAGGAATTCCAAATATAACGCTGTAATAATCAACAAGCTCCCATCTTTCAAGGAATGATCCTGCTGGAAGAAACAGATCTGCATGCTTTGCTGTTTCTGTCATAAACATGTCCATGACAGCAAGAAACTCCACTTCCTTAAGCATCTCAACGGTTTTGTTTGTGTCGGGCCAAGTCAATACAGGATTTGAGCCTGATACAAATATTCCCCTAATTTTGTATGGGTAGCCTTTGAGGACAGCGTCATAAAGGTACATTCCCTGTCCCTCACCCAGGTAGGTATTCCATATCTGGTAAAAGAGTGGATGTTCCTTAATTCCTAAAGGTGGATTTTTTAGCAGCTCGGGAAGTCTCAGGTTTCTGGTATGAACTCTTCCTGCCCTAACAAATCCGCCTTTAACGTCAATGTTGCCTGTTATTGCATGAAGGATGGCTATGCTTCTAGAATTTTGAATTCCTGATGGGTTTTGATCCAAGGCATTTACGCCTTGAACTATGCATGCTGGCTTTGTTTTGGCAAAAAGCCTGGCAGAATCAACTATGTCTTCAACATCAATCCACGTTATTTCAGAAATCTCTTCAAGGGAAAATTTATTCAAATGTCCCTTCAGCTCCTCAAACCCATAGCAGAATTTTGATACAAAATCGGAGTCATATAGCCCCTCTTCAACAATAACCTTCATAAAACCGAGAGCGAGGTAGATGTCGGTTCCCGGCTTTATTTGCAAGTGTATATCAGCCATCTTTGCAACCTTTGTTTTTCTGGGATCTATGACAATAAGATAGGCTCCTCTTTTCCTAGATTTCTCGATTCTCCAGGCTAGTGGTGGTTTTGAGGCGTGAGGATTGTGACCCCAGACAACAATGCAGTTTGAATTCTCAACATCTGCAACGCTAAATTTGCCTGTTGTAAGTATATATCCGATAATCTGGTGCCTGTAGCACATACTCTCTGGGGAAAAGCAGTTTGGCGTGCCATACACATCCATAAATCTCCTGATAAATCCAACTGTTGAAGAACCGCCAAGAAGTATTGGCATTCCAATTATTGTTGCAAAGCTTTCCGGATTCTCATCCCTCATCTCCTTCAGATTCTCAATGAGAACCTCAAACGCAAGATCCCAATCAATTTTCTTCCATCTTCATTCAGCATTGGAGTGGTGATTCTATCCTTTGCATAAACATATTCATGTGTTACACTACCCTTTGGGCAAAGCCTTCCATTGTTTAGCGGGTGTTCCTTCATGCCCTTAACTCTAACAACCTTGCCACCTTCAACATAAGCCTCCATCCCACAACTCCAAGCACAAAGCTCGCAAGCAGTCTTCACAACCTTCATCAGAAGAGTGTATACCTTTACAATAAATAAATTTGTGTTAATGTTGAAACTTTAAAGGGCTACAAACCCGGTTTTCTAAGGGTGGGGGGCGAATGAGGTATCATAGCGGGGCGTGGATTTGAACCACGGATCTGCGGGTTATGAGCCCGCCGGGATTACCTGGCTACCCCACCCCGCTTTGAAAAAATTGTTGCAGGGCTGTATTTAATCTTTGTGATTGGATTAATCCTTCATCTGTTTGATATCAAGCTCTTTCTAGTATTTATACACAGTTTTCTGCATCCCTTTGAAAACTGAAAAATCTAGGCAAAAATTGCATTCAGGGATCAAAAATTAGTTATTACCCACCCTAGAAAGTAATGTTTGTGAGATCAAATTTCAGAGGATGTCTTGTTGGACTTGCGGTTGGTGATGCACTTGGAATGCCATTTGAAGGTGTGGAGTATAATCTGATAAAGAACAAAATAGGTGAGGTTACGGAGTTTGTAGATTCTGAGGATGGGCTAAAGGCAGGAGAGTGGACAGACGATACCGAACAAGCCATAATACTTGCAGAATCTCTATCAGAGACGCTTTACTTTTCACCTGAAGATTTCTCTGAAAGACTTAGAAATGTTAGGATATCCCATAGATACGGACCGACATCCACTAGTGCCATCTCTAAGCTGAAAAAAGGTCTTTCATGGCGGGAGAGTGGAATCGAATCAGATACAGTTGGGTCTGCTATGAGATCTCCACCAATAGGTCTCCTATACCATCACAACTACAACCTTGTTGAGGATTATGCAGTCATTGCATCTTCAATAACCCATAAGGGTTCAGGAGCAATTGCAGGGAGTGTTGCTGTGGCTGTTGGTGTTGCATGCATTCTGAACGAGGATGAAAGAATTGTTGAGGAGGTGGTGAGAAGATCGGAAAAATACGATCCGCTATTGGCAGAAAAGATTGAATATGCATACCAGATAAGAAAATCAAGGCTTGGCAGGGCTGTAAAGGAGCTTGGGAACACAATAATGGCATACGATGCAGTTCCATTAGCATTTTACTGCTTCTTCTCATCCAGATCTTTCGAAAAGGCTGTGGTGAGATCTGCTAGTGCCGGAGGAGACACAGACACAATATCTGCAATAACTGGAGCTTTGAAAGGAACTGAAACTGGCTTGGAGGGCATTCCAGATAGGTTCAGAAAAATTAAAGACTACGACAGAATAGTTGAGGTAGCTGACAAACTCTATTCGGCATTTCTAACGATCTCAAAGATCATTTAGCCCCCATCATTTTGATGTATTCAAACGCCGAGTTTGCAGCAACAGCACCATCACCGCATGCAGTAACGACCTGCTTTAATGGATTATCACAGCAATCTCCAGCAGCAAAAACACCCTCAATATTTGTCTGCTGCCTCTTATCAACCTTTATGTATCCAACTGGATCTTTTTCAACTCCAAGCTCATCTACAATTTCGGTTGCTGGCTTTATGCCTACAGCTATAAAGATGCCATCAACCTCAACCTCGAACTCCCTGTTTTCAACTCTGTTAAGCAGTACAACCCTTTCCACCTTTTCATCTCCCTCTATTCTAAGCACAATGCTGTTCCATATCACAGGTATCTTTCTTTTGAACAGTTCTTCCTGCAAGGCTTTTTCTGCTCTCAGCTCATCCCTCCTGTGGACAAGAGTGACGTCGCATCCTATTTCTTTCAGATATATTGCATCCGTTACTGCGGTATTGCCACCACCAATCACAATTACCTTCTTGCCTTTGAAAAAGTGACCATCGCAAGTTGCACAGTAGCTCACACCTCTCCCGACAAACTCCTTCTCTCCTGGAACCCCGAGTTCTCTGTGCTTTCCGCCTGTTGCGATTATGATAGCTTTTGCAAGATATTTTCCATTCTCGGAAATTACCTCAAATCCTTCTTCAATCCTTCTTATTCTTTCAACGTTTTCAAACTTGTGCACGGCTCCAAACTTAATAGCCTGATTTTTCATTCTATCAAGAAGGGAGAAACCATCTCCCTCATAACCCGGAAAATTCTCAATAATCGGGGTTAGAGATAGCTGAGAAGCAGGATCCACGGTTTCGAAGAAGGCAGTTGAAAGTCCATATCTAGCACAATAAATCGCAGATGTCAAACCTGCAGGTCCTGCACCTATTATTATTACATCAAAACTCTCCTCTCTCCCCCCACTCAACTCATCGACAATCTCTTCTGCTGCAACCTCCATTATAATCACCTCAAGATTGTAAGCTTTAAAAGCCAAAAGAAAATGTTGAATTAAAACCTTTCCCACTTTCTTTGAAGTCATGTCAAGGGTTTATCGTTTTTCACTGAAACACTGAAAAGGAGTTAAGTAGCAGTAACATCCTTTATTTTATAAGCTGTATTAAGGGGAGGTAAAGAGAAATGAGGATCATGAACAAGGAAGAATTGATTGAAAAGTATGGTGGAATAAAGTGGATATCTCCTTATGAAAAAGTTGTTGCGATGTTTGATGGTGAGCTTATCGAACTGCACGAATTTCATGCTAGAAACAGATGCATTGGTGGATCTGCATGGGAAGTCTATCACTATCCTAGAGTGAGCGATCTTGTCGTTTCAGCCAGAAGGGAGGGTGCAAGAAACATATTTGTTCTTAAAGAAGGTAAAAAGGAGCTTAAACTAATCCCGGGTATTGCTGGAGCTGGTATAGAGTCTGCCTTTCATGTCGATGACAAGATTGAGATAACCTATGCCGGTCTTGCTGGAGGCGGAATTGCAGCAACTGTCTGCAGAGGACTTGCAGATGGTGTGGAGGGAATAGAAATAATAAGTCTTGGCGGAGGGGAAGAACTTGGACGAGCAAAGATAAAGCTCCCCCTACATGAGAAAGTTGTGATTGGGGTTGATGACACAGACAGCAGCAAGGGTGGTGCAACCTGGTCTCTTGTCAATGAAATTTCGTTTGAGGCAGAGAAAAATGGACTTGGACATTATCTCATGCATTCGATTGTCCAGCTATATACAAAAACCCCAGAAAAGACAACCAACTGTGTTTCAATCTCTGTTACATTTGCCACTAAAAACAAGAATAAGCTTATTGACTTTTTCAAAAAAAGCCTTGAAGAGAATACTTACAGCACAAACACGGCAATGGCGGTTTATTCGAGAATAGGGATACCAGAGGAGCTCAAAGAGTATGGAAGGCTTGTAAAATCAAAAATAGTCACGCTTGATGAGACTGAAAGGGTGGCAGAGGAACAAGAAGTGAAACTCATTCCAATAACCGGCAAAAGAGGATTGATTGGAGCTGTTGCAGCAATTGCCTTCTCAGATGATCCCGATGAAGCGGTGAAAGTTTATGCTTGAGCCCGAGAAAAAAGCCAAGTTGTTGGTTTATGGAGTGAGAACGAGCTTAAAACCACTGAGAGTTGGAGGTGGTGGACCGACTGCAGGTTTGGGATTCAAGGTTTCGGGATCGGTTGTGTCGGCTCCAGTAATGCGAAACTATGTCAAATTCTCTCCTTTCAGAATTGTAAGGGACAATGGAAAGTGGATTTTGCTTGAGAAAGAAGAAAAACTGGGGGAGATCCAGCTTCCTCAGGCTAAATACTACAGCATCAAGATTGAAGGCATTCCAGCAAGAAAGTTTGTTGC
>WAJY01000095.1 GCA_015523645.1 Geoglobus sp.
CGTTAGCGTTGTGGGAAAGGTTGTTGTTGTTACAAGGCATGAGAAGAGAAGATTTGTTGAGAGGGTTGATTACATAACCTCCCCGGGAAACGTTGTTGATGGGAAAAGAAGAAGGGATTATGGTTTGCCGGACATTGAGATTGTTGTTATAACAGATCTCTGCGTTTTCAGGCTGAAAGATGGGATTTTTGAGCTTGAATCAATCCATCCTGGAGTTAGCGTTTCCCATGTGATTGAAAATACTGGATTCTCCTTAGATGTAGAGAGAGACATTCCAATTACCCCGCAACCAAGTAAAACAGAAAGAGAGGCTTTGGAGGAGATAGCAAGATTTTTTGAGGTGAAATGATGAAGGCAGTTGTTGCTGGCTGGGGTATGGCTAAGTTTGGCAGAAGGCGTGCTACCTTGAGAGACTTGATGTCCGAGGCACTGAAATCTCTGTTTGAAAATACACCAAATTTGTCAAGAGATGACGTGGAGGGACTTGTTGTGTCCAGCAATGCACCAGAGAGAAGCGGTCAAACTAATCTGGCATCTTTAGCCTCAGAACTCATAAATCTGGAGAATTTGAAATACATAACAAGAACGGAGATTGCATGTGCATCTGGGCATGCAGCAATTCGAGCTGCGTGGTTTGCAATATCTGCAGGAATGATAGACTCTGCAATTGTTCTCGGAGTTGAGAAAATGTGGCTTCCGTATCCAGAGGCTATGCTGATAACGGATATGGAAAGAGAATGGGATTTTCCTCAATTTTGGTATGGTAGAGCTCCATCAGGTTTTGCTCTTTGTGCCCAGGAGCACATGAAGAGATACGGTACAACAAGAGAACAGCTTGCCATGATTTCGGTCAAAAATCATGGTAATGCTCTTCTAAACCCATATTCGCAGGAGTTGAGGAGAAGACCGAAGAGCGTGGAAGATGTTCTGAATTCAAGACCTGTAAGCTCTCCATTCAACCTCTACGATTGTTCTGCAAGGGTTGATGGTGCTTCAGCACTCTTAATCGTGGGAGAGGATGTTGCAAAAAGCTATACAGATGTGCCAGTATATCTGCTTGGATCAGGGCAAAAGGCGATTGGTTTGAGCTTGTCTGTTATGAAGAGCTATGCTGACTGGCATCATCTTAAGGCAGCAGCATTAGATGCTTATAGAATGGCAAAGATAGAGCCTAGGGATATAGATGTTGCAGAGGTTCATGACTGCTTTACAATAGCAGAGATCATAGAGTACGAGGAGCTTGGTTTTTGCAAGAAAGGTGAGGGAGGAAGGCTTGTTGAGGAAGGTCAGACATTCATCGATGGAGACATTCCTGTAAATCCAAGGGGAGGGTTAATAGGATGCGGTCATCCTGTTGGTGCAACGGGTGTTGCCCAAGTTGTTGAAATCCTGCAACAGCTAAGATGTGAGGCAGGAAAGAGGCAAATAGATGGATGTGAGATCGGACTGGCTCACACTCAGGGAGGTATTGCAACAACTCAAAGCATCCTGATACTGGGGGTGAGCGTAAAATGAGGAGGTTTGATCAGTATCCTCCAGAGTCTGAAGAAGAAACGCAGCTGCATGCTTTCTTTCAGAACCTCAAGAATGGCAGATTTACAACAACAAGATGTGAGGGGTGTGGAAAAGTGTGGTGGCCTCCGAGAACAATCTGCCCCAACTGCATCACCTCCAATTTGGAATGGGTGGAGCTACCAAAAAATGGGAGGCTCAAGCTCTATACGGTATGTCAGAGAGAGAAGGGTGTTGAGCCTGTGGTGCTGGGGATTGTTGAAATCGGGGGATTGCACATTCCATCGAAGATAAATGCGAGCATTGAAGAGATTGAAGAGGGAATGGAGCTATTTCTTGAGATAGAGAATCTGGAAGATGGAAGGGTGATATATGCTTTCTCAAAACAAGAGTGATGGGTTATGAAATTCAGACTGGAAGGGAAGGTGGCAATTGTTACAGGAGCTGCTAGAGGTATAGGTAAGGAAATAGCAACAGCATTAGCTAAGGAAGGAGCAAATCTTGCTTTGTGCGATTTGGACATTGAAAGGCTTGAAAAGCATTCCATAAAGCTTGAGGAGGAATATGGGTTAAAGGCTCTGCCTTTTAAAGTTGATGTGTCGAAAAGTGATCAGATTCTTGCTATGGTTGAAGAAGTGGTAAAGCGCTTTGGAAAAATTGATATCTTGGTTAACAACGCTGGAATAGCCATAAAGAAGAGATTTTTGGACATCTCAGAAAAAGAGTGGAACAAGGTGATTGACGTTAATCTTAAGGGCGTTTTTCTATTTTCCCAGGCTGTTGCTAGGAGAATGATAGAGGGGAAAATAAGGGGGAGTATAGTAAACATATCATCAATAGCTGGGATTATTGCTTATGGTCCTGCTGGGGCGCCATATTCGGCATCTAAGGCTGGAGTGAACATTCTGACAAAGCATATGGCTTACGAGCTAGCACCATTTGGAATAAGGGTTAATGCAATAGCTCCAGGAATTGTGGAAACTGAACTTTCAAAGTCAGGACTGAAAAATGAGGTTTCAAGAGCTTCAAGGCTCAAAAGGATACCTCTTGGAAGAATAGGAAAGCCTGAGGATGTTGCAAGGGCTGTTGTTTTTCTTGCCTCAGATGAATCAAGCTACATAACAGGAGAGGTACTTGTGGTTGATGGAGGAATGATCTCTGCAGTATACTTTGAATGAACCAATGATAGTTTGATTTCAAGATCAGTTTGCTGGTGATTTTCGGTTAAGAAAAGCAGAGTTTATGAAATGAATGTTGGGTAAGTCAGGCTGAGAACTCAGTTTTGGAAGTTTTGCTTTGAGATTATACTCAGCGGGGGTAATTGGATATGCATTTAAGTAAGATCTATCACTTCAATTTATCTGCTTCCCTTTCAATCATATTTAATATAGTTTCTGCAATCTCGTGCAAATTCTGTTGTTTTTCTTTTTTGACCCTTTTAAATATTTCATCTGATTTGATAAGGTAGTAGTCTAAAATTTCACAAACATGTTTTTCAAGATCCACATCATCTCTTAGCTTTACAACAGTCAGAGGTGTCATGGTTTTGTTTTTCAGATCGTGGTCTATATCAAAATAGTCTTTTACGATAAGATTTGCAGATCTAAATGTCCGCCCCAGTTCAACAATATTTCTATCAATTTCTCCATAAAGTGCATACATCGGCAATTCAAAGAAAATATCAACATCATATGCTCTGTAATTGTAACATGAAATTGCATGTTGGATTAATTCATCTTTTTTTTCTGCATTCTGCATTTTTTTCGAATAATGCATTTCCGAGACAGCAACACAAAGTATCTTGGAGAAATATTCTGAGTAAAGTTTCATAATATTTCTGTCAAGCATTTCATCCATGAAAAGAGCTGTTAAAACCTTTGCAATCTCAACAACATGCAGTGCCCTCTCATCTTTTTCCATGAGCTCGTCGAGGATGTCATCAAGAAGATTCACAATTGCATCCGCATAAAGTGAAATGCTCAGAAGCTCCATTGGATAATTCGGAAACGCTTCGAGAGCGAATTTTGTTCTGACAACTTTTTTCCTTGTTATCCATTTGTCTGTCAGGTTTCGTTCTGTAAGTTTCAGCAAATACTTCAAATCGTTCTGTAATTCTTCTTCATGGAGATATCTAAATGCTAGATTCAACACATCTTCAAGCTTTTTCCTGTATTCCTTCAATATTGTGTCCATCGTAATACCTCCCAAAATATTCTTTTCTGAATTCTGGATTAAAAATGAGTTTTGATTTCTCGATTCTTGATTCTAATCTTTTCATCAGATTTTGAGATAGTTTCCTATAATTCTCCAGCAAGTTTTCGCTAGATCCATAGGATTTTGCTATTGATTTGGCTGCAAGCATC
>WAJY01000096.1 GCA_015523645.1 Geoglobus sp.
CTCTCATAGAAGAGCTCGGACTCAGCATAAAAACTCAAGCATTCAGGAATTTCTACGGAGCCTACAGCCTGAAAACAAGAACAATCCACCTTGCTTCACCTGAACTCATTGTCTTTCTTCATGAGCTGTGCCATGCGGTTGATGACCACCTGCATGGACTGACTGCAGGGCAGAACCCCCTGCAGGAAGTTGTGGCTGAGTTCTCTGCTGCTGTTATAGGGATTCTTCTCGGATACAGAGTTCCCTTAGGAAATGTGAAGGAGTATCTTGAACACTACAGCTTCACCGAGCTTTTCAAAGCATTTTCCAGAGTTGAGAGGGTTGTCAGCTTTGTTGTTGATAAAACATCTGTTCAAGATTTTTCAGAGCAAGATCAGCAATGCTTAGTCAGTTTAAAATAAGGAAACTGATTTTCGCAGAATTTTTCTGCATCAGCAATATTTTCAAAAGAGAACCATCCTCCATCTCGTTTCATTTTTTCCAATCCCTTAAAAGGCGTCTCTCTTTTTATGATAACATAAATACACTCTATATCAGTATGAATGGTGCACTTCCTTGTGGGTTTATCTACATTCACCCAGATCACATGAAATATTACCTAAAAATACTATAAAAAATTACTCTGATTTTTCCTGTTCTGCAAGTAGAGCAAATATCTCTCCTTCATCTGTTATCCTCAAAACAGTATTTCTCCCAACTTTTTCTCTTTCAATGTATCCTTTTGACTCTAATTTAGATAATACTCTCCTGTTTAATTTGGTCAGCAATTCCTGCTTTCCTTTCCATGTAAGTTTTCCTCTGTCACCCTTTTTACACATATATATCTCCGGAAATTTATAGCAAAATTTCTCAGCAATGTCTCCAAGTTTTGCATATCTTTTACCATTCGAAAAGATGAGAGAAAGTGCAAACCTCTCCTCATCACTCAGCTTTACAACCTCTATTTGTGGGACTTCCAGAATTACTCTATCTTCACACACGCTTCTGCCGTAAAGCCTAAGCTCCTCAATATCTTTAGCATACCTGTCTGCAAGAACGTAATACATCCTGATGCCATGATACCACCCAACAAGAGCTGAAGCAACAGAAACGAGTCTCCCATGAGATGAAAGATTCAGATAAATTTCACTTCCTTTAGATTTTTCCATTAGAGTGATACCTGCGATTTTTTTCACAGCCTCTTTGAAGTCGAAAAGATCAGCATAATGGACTTCAACATCCAAACCAAGAGCCTCCAAATCTTTAAAGACAGTTTCCTCAAAATATCTCTGTTCTTCCCAAAGATCATACTTTTCTGCAAACTCACCGCCAATTGTCACTATATGTGCTCTTTTACCGCCAAGGGCTTTTATAGGGTTCACCGCGATACTTCTCTCAAATCCAAGTGGTATAATATGGACTCGTTCTATTCTTTTCATTGTTATCGATGTTATCATGAATATGTAAATATATTTTACGGACAAATACTATAACATGAACTCGGTGAGTAAATGTATTCTGAAAAAAAGAAAGAAGGGAGAAATTGAACTTACAATGTACATAAATGAAAAAGGTAAAGTTCCAGAAAGCTTTGAAGAATATCTAACCATCCACAAAAGAGTCATAAACTCTTGGGACAAAAAAAACAGGTCGTTACATCAATGGAAAACTAGTTTACAGAAACAAACAGCGTGTGATAGTTTTTCTGATCGATCTTCACATTTATGTCGAATGGAAAAAGACCGAGATGAAAGAAACTATTGATGACATACTGGTTGGATACCCAATGAGGAGGGGTAAAAAGTGGATAGTAGAGTTTTCCAAACCTGATAATGGACTTATCGAGAAAATAAGAGAATGCTGGGATACTGATAAGAAAAAGTTCAGAAATTCTATCTTTCTAAAAAGAGAAGGTAATATGATATGGGTGTATCTCGAGGATCTTAAAATCTGTGTCGGGTGGGAAATCGGAAGAGGTTCAGTACTGTTCAGAAAAATAATAAATATGGCTTACAGAAATCCTATTTTTGAAGGAAACGAATATGGAAGAGATCTCAGACGAAAAATAAACAACTCATTTGGATGTTGGTGATTTTTATGAATGGTGTGAATGAGGTTTCCAGAATCTTATCACAGATTC
>WAJY01000097.1 GCA_015523645.1 Geoglobus sp.
CCCGTTCTCAATAACTATCCTCTTAACCCCGATCCCCTGAATTACAAATCCACCGGCAAAATGGAAGGCTTTGAATAGGGCATGAGCTAACTGATGCGTTCCACCTCTAACCATCGCTCTTGTTTTCTGTCTTGCATAGAAAACCTTGAAATTCCTTCCCCTCAAATCTGGCATGTCATGCCAGCCAGAACCTCCAGCCCAATCAACAATTAAGGCTGTGTGTATTCTCGGATCCTCAAATGTCTCCCTAACCCATTCAACAGGTGATCTAGTTATGAAGCTTATGTATCTCTGTCCAAGCTCGCTTTTTTCAAGCAGCTCCATCCTTTCATCATGTGGTATCGGTACGCTGTAATCCTCAAGGGTAATCAGTCCTGGATCTATGAGAGGGTAGTTCTCCCTATAAAACCTCTCCCATCTCTTAACATCCTCTTTCGAAAGCTTTTCTACGCTTTTCAGGGTTTTTTCCAGGTTGTTTGAGTATATAACAAAGCATTTTTGGTCGCTGAATATTGTTGATGTGCTTACAGGTGGATTTATAGTAAAGAGACCGAATTTGTAGAGCTCAAGATCCCAGTACCATGGCCATGCAGAATGCCCGACAAAAAATGCATGGAGATTCAATCGAAATCCGGGTATAAGTTCTTCTGTATCTGCAGCACCTCCAACCTCATGTCTTCTCTCCACAACAACAACACTCATACCACATCTCAAAAGGTAGTTTGCGGTTATAAGTCCATGATGACCCCCACCTATCACAACAACATCACATTCCACTATTTCCCACCTCCAGAATTTCTGCCAGTAAGCTTTGAAATTAAAGATCTGATCAGAAATCCTAATGTTTTTCTAGTTAATGCAACCTTTATTAATCTTGGAACATCCTCCTCCTCAATAATAACCTCAACATCCCATTCAAATGGCTCAGACGACTTCATTGCCAGCTTCAATCCTTTTATTTTGTTATCCGAACCATACCCCTTGATAATCTCTTCATCTTCATCAGCAACTCTCTCTATCCTAGCCCTAAGTCTTGTTCTACCCAATCCTGTTGATCTGATGTACATCTCCAATTCACCCTGAGATCAATCTGATGAGTAGTTTTTGGCTTAGCTATAAATGGATTAGTAACGCTGCTGGATGACAAGCATATAAGTAAATTTTAATTTAAAATTATGTTCAAAAAGCTGGAGGTGCTTCAGTTGAAGAATCATGTTCAGGAAAGTTCGGATTCGGAGATACTTAAAGATAGAATAAGGGAGTATGCTTTGAAAAGCGGTGCTCTAGTATTTGGTGTGGCATCTCCAGAAGAGATATCCAAACGTTCACCAGAGGGTCACAGTCCTAAGGACTTCTTGCCCAATGTCAGGAGTGTTGTGGTTATAGGTGGAGGAAAGATGCTGGCTGGAGCAATGAGATGCAGGGATCCAAAATGGGTGGGAGTGATAGGAAGTCAAAAACTAAGGCAAGTAAAGGAGATATCGTTCAAGCTGGCAGAATATATAGAGGAGCTGGGATACTATGCAATTCCTTATGCCTCATATTCTCTCGCTAACGGCATTTGGGATCCTGACATAAGCATCAAATTGTGTGCAGAGTTAGCAGGTTTGGGAACAAGATCGCTTGCAGGTGGTATTGTGCTGAATCCCAAATACGGGTTTCTATTCTATTCAATAATTTTGACAAGTGCACCGCTGAAACCAGATGAACCACTTAAAGAGTCGGTCTGCCCACACCCGTCATGTGTCAGAATGTGGGAGAGAAATCATACAACCCCATGTCTGAAAGCTTGTCCAGAATGTCTCTCGGGGGAGATTGAGAATGGACGTATAAAGTGGATGAAGTACAATCGCTTGCTATGCTACCCGAAAGCAAACTGGAGCAGGGTTGGATTTCAGAAAGCACTCCTAGACATAATCAACGAGAGCGATCCGGAAAAGCGAAAAATGATGGTTTTGGGTTCAAGATTCACAAGCCTTGTCTCTGCTCTCGCATACTCCATCGTATCTGCACAGTGTTACAGATGCACGAGCGTGTGTCCTGTGGGAAGGGAGTTTAGAGCAAAGAGGTGATGAAAGTTGTATGCAATTTCTCCCGAGCTTTACAGGAAGTATAGGGATGAAGTTTTGAATCTCAGCAATTCAATCCAGGGAGGCAGGAAAAGAGGACTGTCAGTTGAAGAGATAGCGATGAAACTAGGTTTGGATGTTAGAGATGTTAAAGAGATACTCTCAATAGCTGAGAAGGACATGCCATTTCAGGAGTGGGAAAAAGCAGACAGATTCAAGGAAAAAAGGTCTGATTAATTTAAGGAGGTTGCAAGCTGTTGAACTTTGCAAAATAGAAGTCTCTCAGCATTTTGGCTAAATCAGAGTTTGTGATGTGAAGTCCGCAGTCGTACTTTCTTCTTTCTTGAATTGACCCCTCTGACGGCATCATAATTGCTTCGCTGGTATCCACGATGTACATTCTGCTGTATATCTCTTTTGCCGTTTTTATTCTTATGCTGTTGAGTATTTTTGGTGGCATGAACTTCTCAGAGCCTGCCGGAGCAATAACAAACACGTCAACTCCTCTCTCCAGTATGTCTATAATTTCCGGTTTGTATATGTATGAGATTCTCAGAACCTCATTTTTTGTTGCCATAACCAGCAACTCCCTTGTGCATTTGCCGAGCAAGTCCTTTATCTCAGTTGTCAAGGCATCTCTTTCTGAAACTTCATATGACATGCTCTTAAAGCTGAACTTTTGATCAGAGGTTTTTCTCTCAAAGAAACTCCTTAAAATCTCCTCTCTCGTTCTGAGAGCTTCAAAAAAGCTCTCCTCAATTCTTCTTGCTAGGATTGTTGTTGCGACATGCAGGGGTATTGAGGAGAAACGCTTTGGTTTCTGATTTGTGACATAGATCAGCTGCTTCATCTCAAGCCTTTCTAGTATTTTGTATACTCTCGTTCTTGGAATTTTAGTCAGCTTAGCCAGCTCATTTGCCGATGAAAACGGATGTTTGAGGAGAGACAGATAGATAACAGCCTCTGAATGAGTTAATGAAATTTTTTTAAGAAGCTCTATCAGCTGTTTTTCGCTTCCCCCCAATTCGTTCATTGTAAATCTCTCTGTTTATAATCTAATAAACCTTCTGCAACTCCATGCCTTTCTTATGCAGGAATTATAGCATTCTGTAATATGGTGATGTTACTAAGATATTTATCTTGCATCTCTCTCAGGAATTGCAGAGGGTGATAGAGATGGATGGATATGACGTCATTGTTATAGGCGCTGGTCACAATGGACTGATCTTTGGAGCATACCTTGCTAGGGCAGGAGCTAAAGTTCTGGTTCTTGAAAAGAGCAATGAAATTGGAGGTGGGATGAGGACTGAGGAAGTCACAGTTCCAGGTTTCTTGCATAACACACACGCAACCTATCACATGATGGCAGATTACATGCCAGCAATTCGGGATCTTGAGTTGGAGAAATATGGGGTTAGTTTTGTTCTTCCTGATGTTCAGGTTGCCGGAATATTTGATGATTCTTGCGTTGTCCTTTACAACGAATTAAAAAAGTCTGTTAGATCGATTTCGAAGCTTTCAGAAAAGGATGCGGAAATGTATGAGAAGCTGTATAGAAAATCTGAAAGCTTGGTTAAGGAACTCATAATTCCGCTAACATATCTCCCCCCTCTACCTCCTATGGAACAGGTTGAGATTCTGAGCAAGACTGAGCTTGGTAGAGAGTTGCTTGAGCTTACAGAATACAGTCCGGTTGATTTTGTAACAGAGCATTTTGAGGATGAGAGGATAAGGGCTTTGATGCTCTATCTGATATGCTACTGGGGACTGGATCCGGAGCTAACAGGCTTGGGTTTTCTGATACCACTTTATCTTGAAAGGGCTACCAACTACAGAGTTTTGCTTGGAGGTTCCCACAGGTTCACAAGTGCACTCTCCAAGGTTATTCACAAAAACGGAGGTAGGATTGCTGAGGTCTGTGAGGTTGAGAAGATACTGATAGAGGACGGTAATGCAGTCGGTGTCAAGCTGAGCGAGAACTCGGCTTTCCTTGAAAAGGAGATTAAAGCGAGGATTGTAGCGAGCTCATTGAATCCCATACAAACATTCGTCGAGCTGATTGATGCTGAAAATCTGGAGGAAAGATTTAGGAGAGAAATTTTGAGGTGGGAATGGGAGGACTGGAGTCTATTCAGCGTTCATCTAGCTATGAATGAACCTCCAAAGTTTAAAGTCTCTGATTTTGAGCCTGATGTAAACAAGGCTCTGAGGTGCATTTCAGGTTACAATTCAGTTGAGGATGTGATGTCAATCTGGAAAGACATTCGCTCTGGAAAGCTACCAAAGATATCCGGATCTCTCTCCTGCTTTACCCTTTTCGATCCTTCCATGGCTCCACCAAATAAGCATGTCTGCTTTATAGCTCAGTTTTCACCATATGAAGTTGATGGAGACCCAGAAAACTGGTATAGGGTGAAGGAGAGTTATATGGAGAGGTGCATAGAGAAGTGGAGCGAATACGCGCCAAATCTTAGGGGGAGCATAATCAGGGCTTACAGCTACTCTCCCCTCGACATAGAGCTAAAAATATCAAGCATGACAAGGGGCTCGATCAAGCACGGGAAATACACACCATTGCAGATGGGTTATTTCCGACCCCATCCAGATGCATCTGCATACAGGACTCCAGTTAAAAATCTGTACGTTTGTGGATCATCGGTTTATCCAGGAGGCTTAATTCTTGGAGCTCCAGGATATAATGCAGCAAATGTTGTTGCCGAGGACATGGGAATAGAGAGGTGGTGGGACTACCCAGATTATGTAAAGAGTTTGAAAGCCAAGTATGGATTCTGATTGTTGCAGTGCTGTCATCACAGAAAGTGACTGCATAAGGCATCATCAGAGAACCCTATCGCATAGCAGAGCTTGTTCATGACAGGCATATTTAAGGTAATTTGTAATGATAGAAGGTGACAAAATTTTTTATTGGTGACATTTAGTAAAATTTCCGGTGGTTGTTATGGTTGTAAAATTTGAAAGCCCACTAGAGGTGGAGGAAAAGGTAAAGGAGTATCTGGGAGAATACTATGAGGTTGCATACGACTACGTTCCATACTACTTCAGGCTAAGAAGTGATGACGAAGAGAAATTTCTCTTCCAAGATTCCATACATTGGCCATCCCCGCTAAAACCAATTGACATGTTCATGATCCAGCTCATGCAGTGGCCTTACTGCATGCCCCAGCATCTGCTTCACAAGTTTCCGACAAGCCGTGGTGCAGATTGGAAGATAGTGAATGGCTATGCTTTCATAATCCCGCTAGAGGTATCTGATCCTGAGGAGATTAAGAAGAGGGAAGAGCATTTCATGAACAGTGCAAAAAAATACTATAGTCAGTGGAATGAGCTTTGGAATAAAAAGCTGGATGAGGAAGTTCTACCATCTCTGGACTGGATGGAAAGTTTGGATTTTAGAAATGAGGAGTTGAGCTACAAGTTTATCGAGAATTTTGATAGAATGATACACACGATGTTCAGGCTTTGGGAGATACACTTCGAGTTTCTTGGGCTTGGCTATGCTGCCTATGTTCTTCTCATAAACACGGCAAAGGAGCTTTTCCCGGGAATTGATGATCAGACAATTACAAAGTTTGTTCAGGGGCTAGGGACAATAATGATGGAAACAGACAGAAAATTCTATGAGCTGGCTAAGCTTGCCATAGATCTTGGGATAAGTTCTGCATTCCAGAAAAAGCCGGATGAGATACTGGATGAGCTTGGAAAAAGTGAAGGTGGAAGAAGGTGGCTTGAGGAATTTGAAGAGGTTATGAAGAAGTATGGAAACAGAATAGATTCGGGTTTGTATTTTGGATACAGAACATGGAGGGAAGACTACTCAACATCTCTTTCAATAATTCAGAATTACATAGCAAAGATACTTTCAGGAGAGGATCCTTTACCTCCTAAAGAAGAGCTGGAAAGGGAGAGGGAGAGAATTATATCAGAATACCTAGAGCTTTTGGAGGATGGGGAGAGGGAGAGATTCAAGGAAATAATCGGGCTCGCTCAGCTTGTTTATCCATACGTTGAGGATCACAACTTCTACATAGATCAGAAGGCTGACACACTCTTCAGGCTCAAATTGCTTGAAATTGGGGAGAGATTTGCAGAAAAAGGATACATTAGCGATCCTGAAGACATCGCATTTCTCACAGTCGATGAGATAAGGCATGCTCTCTATGACATGCTGATAGACTATGGAGGAAGGCTATATTCATGCTCGGACTTTAAAGAGCTGATTGAAAAGAGGAAGAAGGTTTACGAGCTTCAGAGCAAATGGACACCTCCAAAGGTCATGGGCATAGCTCCAGAAAAAATAACGGAACCTCTTTTCGTTCAGCTCTGGGGAGTTACTAGCGAGGCAATAGAACTTTGGAAGTCGCAGAAGGAGGTTGTGGAGGAAAGGGTCATAAAGGGATTCCCGGCATCTCCCGGGGTTTATGAGGGTTATGCTAGAGTTCTTCATTCCCCAGACGAGATACCAACTCTCGCGCAGGGAGAAATACTAGTTGTCAGATGCACAACTCCTGCTTGGACTGCAGTTTTCCCGGTTGTTGGTGCTGTGGTAACAGATATAGGCGGGTTAATGTCACATGCAGCAATAATCTCCAG
>WAJY01000098.1 GCA_015523645.1 Geoglobus sp.
ATTCTTTGCTTATTTGAGGTGCATATATTACTAAGCCAAAATGCTGAGGAGAACGAGACAACTTCTCAATTCTAAATAACATGACAAATAAAGTTCAGTATTTTACATATGATATTGAAACTAATAATCTAATTCTTCTCTCACCACATGAAAAATTTTTAATGTTCTTGATCTCAAAAACCGAGCTCTCTGGCACCTCTCACTGTTACGAAGGAGCTGTAGTGGTTAATGCCCTTCTTTACATCCACCTTCTCGAAATTTTTCAAGCGTTTGTTTGCAGTCTGTATTATCTTTTTCAGCCATATGACATAGCTTCTCGCTCTGTAGTCGGATGTATCTTTAGCAATTAAATCGCTGACAAACTTATTAACGATATCATAATCCTGAAAGACTCTTTTCTGAAGTTCTCTAGTGCTCTAGACAGTTTCTTGTGGGAATGGAAGTTCATGGAATCACCTCGCACATCGGTGTTATATGCTTAGATCCCTTTCTGAAAGTCATCAGGGAACTGAAGCAGAGGTCAGTACTCCGTCTCCGGAGATACTTTTTTAAATTAGAAAACACTTATTCAGGAAGAAAACTGAGCCAATCTTAACTTAATTGAAAGGCAACACCATCTTTAATAACAAATACCGCTCAAATCACCACCATGAGGTACTTTATCAAAGATAACACCCTGATCATTGAAGGTTCATTCAATGCTATTAGCTCAGGCTTGCTTGGGGGTTGGAAAAGAGTTGAATGCATTTTCAATCACAGCGTGGATAAAAACTTCGATCTCGAAGACCCCATTAGATACATCAAAGTCTTGGCAAAAAAACTTGGAATAAACAGGTATTTTGGCTTGCTGACATCGGTGCCGATGGATAAGCTTTCCATTGTAAGGAAGGATGAAATCACAGCTTTTGTCACCGCTGGGGTTAAAAATCCAAATGAAGAGCTGAGAAAAGTTGGAACGATAAACATAATTTTGGTTATCGAAGCTGATCTTTCAGACGGTGGGATGGTTAATGCAGTAATAACTGCCACTGAAGCTAAGAGCTCAGCACTGCTAGAGTCTGGTTTCAATTTTACCGGAACAAACACTGATGCTGTAGTTGTAGCTAAAACCTCTGGAAAGTATTTTGAGTATGCAGGACCGGCAAGTGAGCTTGGCAGAAAGATATGGTTTGCTGTTAAAAAGGGTGTGAAGGAGAGCTTATCAAAATGGTAGTCATTTAAACTCCATCTTCTGCAACGATGGAAAATTTTTAAGTCTGTTTTCAGAACCTTCTTTCATGATTTTCACAAGCTATGAGGGTTTGTGTGAGATATGTCAATCTGATCTCACAGAAAGAGAAATTGAGGCAAAGATGTGTCTCAAAAAAAATAGATCACTTTGCTCTCATAAAACTGATATCTATATCTCAGAATTTGTAGAATTTTTTAAAAAAGCAGTTGGAGAGCCGAGGAGCATTCAGGTATTTTGGGCAAGGAGGATTTTTGATAATGAGAGCTTTGCAGCAGTCGCTCCAACAGGAATTGGAAAAACATCTTTTGGAATACTTATGTCACTTTTTCTCGCAAAAAAGGGAAAGAAGTCCTACCTGATTTTTCCAACAACACTTCTTGTCAGGCAGGCTGTGGATAAAATTCTCGAGTATTCTGAGAAAGTTGGGATGAATGTTAGCTTCAATGAGAAAAATGAGAATTTGAGCATTGCCTATTATCATGGAAATCTGCCAAAACAAGAAAAAGAGGAGTTTTTTAAGCTTTTAGATAGCAATGATTACGATTTGCTCCTCACAACCACAGCCTTTCTTTCTAAGAATTTCGAGATCATAAGAACAACATTCGATTTTATTTTTGTAGATGATGTTGATGCTGTGCTTAAATCCTCACGGAACGTTGATAGAATTCTTCATCTCCTTGGTTTTTCTAAAACTAGAGAGGGGTGGAAAGGAGCAGCTAAAGGTGTTCTGATGGTGTCAACAGCCACTGCAAAAAAGGGAGAGAAGGTTAGACTCTTCAGGGAGCTTCTGAATTTTGATGTAGGAACAACAACCCATGTGGTTAGAAACATAGAGGACATAGCTGTCGATGACACGGGAATTGAAACATTGAAGAACATACTTAGAATGATGGGAAGAGGGGGGATAATATATGCCGAGAGTTTTGAGGAGTCGGAAAGAATTTTTGAGATTCTTAAGGATGAATTCAAAATAGGAATTGTTGGGTCAAAATCAAAAAAAGATTATGAGCTTTTCGAAAAAGGTGAGCTAGACTACCTGGTTGGAACAGCTTACTATTACGGAACCTTGGTTAGGGGCTTGGACTTGCCCGAGTTGATAAGATTTGTGGTTTTTGTTAAGGCTCCGGTTTTCAGAGTGAGGATAGAGGATTTTGAAAACATAAGCCCTAGGATGCTTAGGATCATTGCTCTTCTTTTCAGAGATGACGAAAGGGTTAGAAAAATCCTGCCCTATCTTAATAACCTCTCAACTTTCCAATTAAACAACCTCAAGTCAATTCTCAAAGAACTAATTGAAAAAGGGGAAGCAGCAGCAGAGGATGTTGTTTTAAAAAGAGGAGAGATAGTATTTCCTGATATAAGAACATACATTCAAGGCTCTGGCAGAGCTTCAAGACTGTTTGCAGGGGGAATAACAAAAGGAGCAAGCTTTTTGCTTGAAGATGATAGAGACGTTTTAAGATCATTTGTTAAGAGAGCAAGATACTATGATATAGAATTCAAGAGCATTAACGAGATTGACACAGCGAAGCTTTTGAAGGAGATCGAGGATACAAGAATGAGATTTAGAGAGAGATACGCTCTAAAGGACTTAATCAAACCAACTCTCTTTATAGTTGAGAGTCCGACTAAGGCGAGACAGATAGCGAGATTCTTTGGTCAACCGAGCTTGAAGGTTTTTGGAGATGGGGATAGCGTTTTAATTGCCTATGAAGTGCCCACACCGGAGAAAATTCTCCTCGTTACCGCAACCCTCGGACACATCACAGACTTGATTACTAACAGAGCTTTTCATGGTGTTGAGGTTTACGATCACACATTCAGACCGATCTATGCTTCAATAAAGAGGTGCAAGAATTGCTCGTATCAGTTTACTGAAGAGACTGAAAGATGCCCGAAATGTGGAAGTGATAGCATAGATGATTCGAAATTGAGAATCCAGTTTCTCAGGAAGATTGCAAGGCAAACGGGCTCAGTTATCATAGGGACGGATCCTGATGCTGAGGGTGAGAAAATTGCATGGGATCTTGCAAATCTTTTAAGGGGATGCGGAGAGGTGAAGAGGGCTGAGTTTCATGAGGTGACGAGAGGTGCAATAAGCAGTGCGCTAAAAAAGCTTAGGGACATTGATGAGAGGCGTGTGAAGGCTCAGATAGTAAGGAGGATTGAAGACAGATGGATTGGATTTGTTTTGAGCCACAAGCTTTGGGACAGGTTTAACAACAAAAACCTTTCGGCAGGCAGAGCCCAGTCCCCAGTTCTCGGATGGGTAATTGAGAGAGCAAAAGAGCATGCCAAAAGGAAGAAGATTGCGTTCATCGAGAACTTGAATCTTTATGTTGAGGATGTTGATAAAGAGGATCTGACAGTTGAAGTAAGAGTTTTGGAGAGAAAGGCAGAGAGTAGAGTGCCTTTACCTCCATACACAACCGACAGCATGCTAAAGGATGGAAATTCCATACTAAAGATGTCAGCTAGCGAGATAATGAAGATTGCTCAGGATCTCTTTGAGAGCGGTTTGATAACCTACCACAGAACTGATTCAACAAGCGTTAGCGACACAGGATTAAGAATTGCCAGAGAGTATCTTGGAGAGGAATTTTACGGAAGGAGATGGGAGATGGAGGGGGCTCATGAGTGCATAAGACCGACAAGGGCAATAGACAGGTATGACTTACAGAGGTTGATTCAGGAGAATGTTGTTGTTGCCGAGGGGATTACATGGAGACACCTCTCACTCTACGATCTCATTTTCAGGAGGTTCATGGCAAGCCAGTGCAGAAACTTCAATGTTGAGATAGTCAGATACAAGATAAATGTAAATGGAAAGGAATTGGAGGAGGAGAGAATTGTTAAGGCAGATGGAAAGGCATACGAGCTATACAAGTCTGTGTGGGTTAAAGACGAGATACCGGAAGGTGTTCACAGAGTGAAAGCAAGGATTTTGAAGATTCCAGGAGCACCTCTTTACACACAGTCCGACCTTATTTCCCTTATGAAGGAAAAGGGAATCGGGAGACCATCAACATATGCCACAATACTTGAAAAGCTTTTCTTGAGGAACTATGTGATTGAAAAAAATGGGAAGCTTATCCCAACAAGCATCGGGAAAAGGGTATACAGCTTTCTCTCCAAAACCTACGAAAAGTTCGTTTCGGAGGAGAGAACGAAGATTCTTGAAGAAAAAATGGATCAGATCGAGAGAGGCAATGCGGAGTATCTTGATGTCTTGAATGAGCTTTACGAGGAGATCATGGAGATTGAGTAAGCTTCTCCCTCAAAGACTTCTTTTTTCCCTCAATTGTGCCTCCACTCACCCTGTAGTCTGATTTGATTACCATGTAAACCCTACCAACTCCCATTTCCAAGAGTCTTTTGTTTATCTCCTCCAAAAGTTCCCCAAGCTCTATGTAGTTCTCAATCTCAACAACAGTGCCCATTGAAGAGAGCTCGTATCTAAGCCCCTTTCTTTCTATAACTTTCAAAGCTTCTGCAATGAACTTGCTGAGCGATTCTCCAACACCTATTGGCACAACAGATATCTCGACAATCATCAAAAATAACAAAAATGGGAAAAAAGTAAAACTTTTTGACTAAAGAACATCAATTCCATTGTAGTTCTTTGCCACCATTGATGGTACAGGCTGTCTTCCGGTAGCTGAGAATGGGTAGCTCTCAGCCCTTCCTTCATTATCGCTGTGGTGCTTCTTGCGATACCTCTCTTCACCACTAAATATTCTCTCAGGCTTTACACCGGTCATTATCGCAGTAACCCTAACTATGCTTTCAAACTCCTTTGCTATTCTGGCACCCCATATCACCATAGCATTGTCAGATATCTCAAAGGTTAAGTTGTTGACTATCTCCTCAGCCTCCTTTATCGTTAGGTCTGGACCCCCAGTTATGTGGATCAGAGCACCTGTTGCACCCCTGTAGTCCACTTCAAGCAGTGGATGGGACAGGCAGTCTCTCACAACCTCGTTTGATTTGTTCTGGGACTTTGCTTCACCAACAAGCATAACTGCAACGCCACCATGCTCCATTATTGCTCTAACATCTGCAAAGTCAATGTTCATCAGTGAGGGCTTCGTTATCGTATCTACTATTCCCTTTATGGTTTCTGCGACAATCTGATCCATAACGCTGAATGCCTGCTCAATTGGCAGGTTTGGGACGTATTCAAGAAGCTTGTTGTTGTCGAGAACAATAACGGTATCAGCATGCTTTTCCAGCTCATCAAGCCCCTCCATAGCCTTGCTTATTCTTGCTCTCTCAACCTTGAAAGG
>WAJY01000099.1 GCA_015523645.1 Geoglobus sp.
CTGTATCATAGCCAAGCTCATTCAGCGCATAAACCATGCTCTCAGTTGGTGGATGGCTTGTGCCCATACTTAAAGGCGACATGCATGTATCAACCATCTCTGCCCCAGCTTCAACAGCCTTTAACAAAGCCATTGAGGACATTCCACTTGTATAGTGAGAATGAACATCAATTGGCAAACCCACCTCCTTCTTAAGGGCTTTCACAAGCTCATACGCAACTTTCGGAGAGAGCAAACCTGCCATGTCCTTTATGCATATTGAATCAACCTCAAGTTGAGCAAGTTCATTTGCTATCTCCACATACTTCTCTATTGTGTGAACTGGAGAGATTGTGTAGCAAACTGATCCTTGGATATGATATGCATCATACTTTTTCGCAGACTTTATAGCCATTTCCAGATTCCTGACATCATTGAGCGCATCAAAAATTCTGAAAACATCAAGACCGTTCTCAATTGTCTTTTGCACAAACTTCTCGACAACATCATCAGGATAGTGCTTGTATCCAACAAGATTCTGTCCCCTTAAAAGCATTTGAAGAAGTGTTTCCTTAACTCTCTTTCTTATCTCTCTCAACCTTTCCCATGGATTTTCATTCAAAAATCTGTGTGCAACATCAAACGTAGCTCCTCCCCATATTTCAAAGCTGTAGATCCCGGCGGAGTCAAAAGTTTCAAGGATTGGAAGCATGTCCCTCGTTCTCATTCTAGTTGCAAGTAAGCTTTGATGCCCATCTCTAAGTGTTAGATCAACAATATTCACCTTTCCCATCCTAAAACCTCCTCACGGTGGCAATCCAGTCTTGAATTATTAACCTTTGCGGTTTTAATAGAGGATATAGAAAACATCCTCTTACAAGAGTTTTTCTACCCTTTCCTCTTCAGCTATCTTAAATTGTTTCTCATTGCAAAAAAGCCCAACATTTCAGAGCTTTGCTGAGCTATGGAAATGCTTTCAAACCCTCCATTTCCCTTTTCATCTCGTCATGTATTCTTATGCTGTAAACAGCCTTTGCATGCTCAAAAATTGTATTTGAAATCATGGTCATTCATACAGCAATCTCTTAACTTTCTCCACCACATCCGCAGGATTTCTTCCAAAAACAACCACCATGGGTTCCTTTCCAAAATCCCCGAGATGATAGATAACATCTGGTCTTTTTTCAGATTTCTTTACTGCCATATCTATCCCCCACGGAATCGTTGCCCCTTCTCTTCTCTTCACCTCCTCAGGCTCCTCCCTTCTGTCATAAAATGACACAACATACATCCCTTCTGCTTTTTTGATTAAATCATCACTGTATTTCAGATTAACAGCAGATCTGAATTCGGGAAAATAATGCATGTATTTCAGAACAGCTTTTGCTAGATGCCTCGATGAGCCAAACTCAAATCTGCCAGAATGAACAATCCCAGCCTTACCTCTGAATATCCTGCCATCAACAGCAAGAACATCATCTATGCTTTTTGCATAAACGGCAGGCATCGCATAAACTAGATTCATGCCAACCTCAGCAATCAGATTCTCAATTCCATTCAGTTTTTCAAGCTTCATGATCGCATCTCCCATCTCCTGAAGCATTTCAAAAGCCAGAGCTTTTCTTTCCATAGAGGCAATTGAATTTACGGAGTTGCAGTTCCTTCCTGCTGGAATTGAATAAACTATTCCCTTATAAACTGCATTTCTTGCTATTTCAACAGCCTCAACAATCTTTTTTCCTAGAGCAAGATTTGCAGCAATGCCAGCTGAAAGCATGCATCCTGTGCCGTGAAAGCAACCCTCTTCTCTCTTTGACCTGAATTCAAAGACTTTTCCGTTGTGGCAGAGAATGTCAACGACCTCATCCCCCTTCAGATGTCCACCTTTGATGAGAGCTGATGAACATCCAAGCTCCTCAACAATTCTCTCTCCCGCCTCAATCATGTCATCAACATCCCTTATCTTAACTTCAGCAAGAATCTCAGCCTCCTCAGTATTTGGGGTAACGCAGAAAGCTTTTGGTATGAGTTTGTTTTTCATAGCCTCAATTCCTTTTGCATTGAGCAATCTCGCACCACTTTTGGCAACCATGAGAGGATCAACAACAAGCGGGAACTCATATTCATTGAGAAATTTAACAACATACTCCACAACATCTTCATTTCCCAGCATTCCCGTCTTTCCTGCATCTATGCCAGAGTCATATGCAATGGCTTTGAGCTGATCATACACGATCCTTCCAGGAAGAATCATTGAATTTTCAACGCCATAGGTGTTCTGGGCTGTTATTGCAGTTATGGCTGAAGTTCCATAAACCCCAAATGATGCAAAAGCCTTGAGATCAGCCTGAATTCCCGCTCCTCCTATGCTGTCACTCCCAGCTATAGTAACAGCAACCCTGACATTCTTCATAAACCGAAAGAGAGAAAAGGAGAAGATAACCTTTTTGTTCATGAAAGAGCTTGCTGCCTTTGAGGCTGGAATCAAGCTTGGGGCTTTGTTTCATCAGTTTGTTGGAGTGCCTGTGAGCTTGGAAAATGCTGAAATTCTTGAAAAAGCCATGAAAAGCTGCATTTTGCTTCAGCCCTACGTTGTTGATGCTGACGTAAGAATAGACAGAAAAAGGGTCTTAGAGAAGCTTTCAAGATTCAATTACTGCTCCCTTGAAGGAGACATGATTTTTGCAAAAGTGGAGGTAGAGGTCAATGGCTTTAGAGCTACTGGAGTTCTTGAGTGGGATGAAGAGAGAAAATACCCGTTAATGAAGCTGATCACTGAATGAACTCTATCTCAAAGTAATCCCTCTCGATGAAGATCGCATTGATTCTCTTTGCAAGCTCAAATCTCATTCTTTCATTCACCCTTTCAGTGCCAAGACCAATTCTGGAGTAGATGAAAGCATACAGCAAATTGCTGTTGCTGAAAAATAATGAGGGGAAGCCTGAATTCAGAAATGCATCAAGTCCCTCATCTCCCATTCTCTCCCTGTATCCCCTCTCCTCAAGCCACTTCCTGAATTCATCCAATCCAGCCCTTATTCTCATCTCACCTTCGCTCCCGGCATAACATCTTTTTCAGGTTTTAAAAGAACAGGCTTTCCATCAACATCTGCAGCGAGAATCATGCCGTCACTCTCAACACCCATGAGCTTAGCAGGTTTGATGTTTGCAAGCACAACAACAGCTTTACCTTCAAGCTCATCGGCATCATACTCCTCACCAATCCCGGCAACTATCTGTCTGATCTCACTTCCTATATCAACCTCAAGTCTCATCAATTTCTTACTTCCCTTGATTTTTTCAGCACTCAGAACCTTTCCTATTCTGATGTCAAGCCTCTGAAATTCCTCAATTCCAATTCTCTCATCCATTTTCATCTCCTCCCCGCCATTATCCCTTATTCTCTTCATCATTATACCTTCAAGCTCCTCCATCTTCTCATCATCTATCCTCTCAAACGGCACATCAGGCTTTTTAACCTCAATAAATTCTGGAATTTCAAAAATTGAATCCAGAGTCGACTTTTCAGGATCAACTCCAATTTTCCCAGCAATTGCAGCCATTGACCTTGGAAGCACAGGATAAGCGAGAACAGCCAATGCCCTGACAACAGCGAGAGCTGAGGCTATTATTCTTTCAGCCTCATTTTTATCCCTCTTGATAACCTCCCATGGCTTTGAGGATTGAAAGAATGCATTCCCAAATCCAGCAAGATCCATGAACGCATCGCTAGCCTCCTTAAACTCCCATCTTTCAATAGCATCTTCAACAGCTTCCTTTGTCCCCCTTATCTTTTCAATAACTTCTTCATCAACATCCATCCTCACCTTCCCGAAATTCTTCCACGCAAAATGCAGAACCCGATATATGAAGTTGCCAAGGGTTGCGATGAGCTCGTTGTTCACCTTATCCCTGAAAACATGCCAGGAGAAATTCAGATCTCTTTGATGGGAGGTGTAGTTGATTATGTAGTATCTCAGATAGTCAGGATTCAGTCTAGCTTTCAGATAATCCTCCTCAACCCACACAACATATCCCCTGCTCTTGGAGAACTTCTTTCCCTCAACCTTCACCATTCCGCTGGCAACAACAGCATTGGGCAAAGCATAATCTGCACCCTTTAGCATTGCAGGCCAGAAAATGCAGTGATGATAGACAATATCAAGACCGATGAAGTGAATTATCTCAGCCTTTCCATCCACCCATATCTCCCTCCAGTTTTTGCCGAGCTTTTCACATGCCTTCTCAGTGAAGCTTATGTATCCTATGGGTGCATCAACCCATACATATACAACAAGCTCCTCATCTCCCGGAAATTTCACACCCCATTCGAGGTTTCTCGTTATACACCAGTCTCTAAGCTCACCTCTGATCCATTCCCTTGCATAATTCAAAGCGTTCTCTGTTCCATTAAGCTCGGAGATGTAGTTTTCAAGAAAATCCTTGAATGCTGAGAGCCTGAAATAATAGTGCCTCTGCTTCCTGTATTCAGCAGGAGTCCCACAAATCTTGCATTTCGGTTTTAAAATCTCCCCCGGCTCGAGATGTCTCCCACAACCCTGATCGCACTCATCTCCTCTCGCAACTGCCCCGCAATAAGGACATATACCCTCAACATACCTGTCAGGCAGAAATCTCTCACATCTGGGGCAGTATGCA
>WAJY01000100.1 GCA_015523645.1 Geoglobus sp.
GTGTTGAGACACTATATCCAATTTTAATGGGACAGGTATTTCTTGGCAGGCTTAACATCTTCCAGGTTATGGAGAGAATCTCAGATAATCCAGCCAGGATATTTGGGTTTTGTAGATATGGTTTGATTGAGGTAAATAACTACGCGAATCTTGCAATTTTTGATCTGTCAAGGATGGAGAGGTTAAAATCTGATAAACTTCATTGCTTTGCTAACTGGACACCTTTTGAAGGTTTTCCTGTTGTGTTTCCCCATACAGTCATCCTGAGGGGTGAGGTTGTGAAGGATGGAAAGGAAATGGTTGAAATGATGGGAAAGGTGTACAAGAGAGATGAGGTTTGAGCAGTTGTTCAATTGGATTTTAGATTACATCTCTTTAACAGATCTTAAGGCTTGCATGAAATGGGGAGATTAGGGTAATCTATATATTCACTTGGAAGAAATAGTGATTGCTCCGCTTCCCACGCCCGTGTGAGAACATGAGCACGGGTCGGTTGGCGGAGCAACAACAAATAACCAGAGCGTTTGCTCAATTCAGGAAGATGTGAAATTTTTGTTATGCTTCAGAAAGAAAAACCTTTAATATTTTTTGAGATTCCTATGATCAGGTGGTGCTGGATGGGCATTTTATGGTTAAATGAAATCGGAAAAGATGACATTCCTCTTGCTGGTGGAAAAGGAGCAAACCTAGGTGAGCTCTTGAATAATGAAATCCCCGTTCCAAATGGTTTTGTTGTTGACAGCAGAACGTTCTTCGAGTTTATGGAGGTAACTGGGCTGCGTTATCAAGTTGGTGACATGCTGAGGGGCTTGAATGTGGAAGATACAGACGAGCTGAACAGGGTATCTAGCAGGATAAGAGAGGCAATTGAAAGTGCTGAGATTCCCGAAGAGGTTCAGAAGGAGATAATTAACGCTTACAGAAAGCTCTGTGACGAAGAAGGAGAGGAGGTTTTTGTTGCTGTTAGAAGCTCGGCAACAGCTGAGGATCTTCCAGATGCCAGTTTTGCCGGGCAGCAGGAAACATACCTGAATGTGAAGGGTGAGAAAGAAGTTGTGGAAAAGGTTAGAAAGTGCTGGAGCAGTCTATACACCCCGAGAGCAATATACTACAGGGTTCAGCATGGATTCAGGCATGAGGATGTGAGCATTGCTGTTGTTGTGCAGAAGATGGTTAATAGCGAGAAGAGTGGTGTTATGTTTACATCCCATCCCGTGACTGGGGAAAAGCTTTGCATCATCGAAGCAGCATTTGGACTTGGTGAGGCTATTGTTAGCGGTGCAGTCAGTCCGGATACCTATGTTTATGACAGGGTTGCGAAAAAGCTTGTGGAAGTTAACATAGGTGAGAAGAAGATCATGATAACAAAGAATGAAAAAGGTGAAACTGTGACAGTGGATCTACCACCTGAAAAGGCAAAGGAGAGAGTTCTTTCAGATGGTGAGATCGAGGAGCTTGTTAAGTTTGCAGAGTTAATAGAGAATCACTACTCATCCCCTCAGGATGTTGAGTGGAGCATTGAGAGGGGCAAGGTGTACATATTGCAATCAAGACCCATTACCACGATAAAGGAGAGAAAGGTTGAGGGTGAGAAGTTGAAGGAGGGGCAGAAGGTTTTGCTTAAGGGATTGGGTGCATCTCCCGGCATAGGAAGCGGGAAGGTGAAGGTTATTTTTAACGAGAAGGAGATAAACAAGGTTGAGGAGGGAGATGTTTTGGTAACAACAATGACCACACCTGACATGGTTCCCGCCATGAAGAGAGCCTCAGCCATTGTCACAGATGAAGGAGGTATGACCTGTCATGCTGCAATTGTGAGCAGGGAGCTCGGAGTTCCGGCAGTTGTAGGAACAAAAGAGGCTACAAGAATCCTTAAAGATGGGATGCAGATAACCGTTGATGGAGAGAAGGGGATAATCTATGAGGGAATAGTTGAGATTGAAAGAGAGGAGAAGAGGGAAGAGGTTTTTGCGAAGTCGAAGATAATAACGGCAACAGAGGTCAAGGTGAACATATCAATTCCAGATGGTGCAAAAAGAGCTTATGAAACTGGAGCTGACGGAGTTGGGCTTTTCAGAATCGAGCACATGGTTTTGGGGCTTCCAAAGCATCCAATGAAGTACATAAGAGATGGAGAGATAGAGGAATACATTCAGAAACTCTATGAGGGGATGAAGGTTGTTGTTGACACGTTCTATCCAAAGCCCGTGTGGATTAGAACTCTGGATGCTCCAACAGACGAGTTCAGAGCTATGGAAGGGGGAGAGAATGAGCCTATAGAGGCTAACCCGATGCTTGGATTCCGGGGTATAAGGAGGGATCTGATAGAGGACATTCACTTCAGGGCTGAGATAAGGGCGATAAAAAGGCTTGTAGATGAAGGGTATACAAACATAGGCATAATGCTGCCCATGGTAACTAATGTTGAGGAGGTTAGAAAGGCAAGAAGGATAATAGAGGAAGAGGGATTGCCAATAACAAAGATAGAGTTTGGGATAATGGTTGAAACACCAGCATCAGCCCTGATAATAGAGGATTTGGTTAAAGAAGGTATAGACTTCATATCCTTTGGAACAAACGATCTCACCCAGTACACAATCGCTGTTGACAGGAACAATGAGAATGTTGCATTTCTCTACGATGAAACACATCCAGCTGTGATGAGGTTGATTGAACATGTTATTAAGGTTTGCAGGGAGAACGGGGTTAAAACTTCAATATGCGGTCAGGCTGGCAGCTATCCACATGTTGTTGAGAAACTTGTAAAGCTTGGAATTGACAGCGTGTCTGCAAACCCAGATGCTGTTGAGACTGTGAGGGAGATAATTGCAAGAACGGAAAAAAGAATTCTTCTTGACAGAATGAGGGAAGATTGATGCTCAACAGGCTTATAAAGAGCCTTGAAAATTCATTGGTAGTTATGAGGAATGACTATCCCTATTTTGTTCATCCCATAACTGATGGCATACCAGAGATTCATCCAGATATGCTCAGGGAAGTTGTTTCGGGCATAATCAAAGTAGCAGACTTGAACGTTGACAAAATCGTGACAATAGAAGCCATGGGAATCCCTGTAGCAACAGCTTTGAGTCTCACGACAAGCATTCCAATGGTTGTTGCCAGAAAAAAGCCATACAACCTTCCCGGTGAGATAGAGGTTGAGCAGAAAACAGGATACTCGAAAGGGAAGCTCTACATTAACGGAATAAGGAAGGGAGAAAGGGTTATCCTGATTGATGATGTTGTCTCAACTGGTGGAACTGCCTCTGCAACAATTGAGGCTTTAAAAAAGTCTGGAGCTATTGTTAGGGAATTCGTAGCGGTTATTGAAAAGGGAGGAGGTGCTGAAAAGCTGAGAAGGAAGGGGATAGATGTAAAAAGCTTGGTTAAGGTAGAGGTAAACCAGGATGGAGTCAGGGTTGTTGGACATATCTGAGAGAATAGACTTTTCAGCTGTTTTTGAGGGAATAAAGTCTGCAAATAGGATTGGCATTCAGCTACCGGACGGTCTCAAATACTATGCCAGTGATATTGCCAGGAAATTTAGAGAAGAGGGCTTTGAAGTGCTTCTATCTGGGAAAGCCTCATATGGAGCTTGCGACATAGACATGGAGCTCCTCAACGTAGTGGATTTTCTTGTTCATTTTGGGCATACAAAGATGGTGGATGTGGAAAGGGTAGTCTACGCACCTTACAGAGTGAATTACACCATTGATGCTGAACTGCTTAAAGAAAGAATAGCAGAGAGGGAGGTAGCTATTATCGGAACGGCATCATATGCCTGGAAATTTGAAGAGGTTGCGGAAGAACTTGAAAAAGCCGGTTTTCAGGTTGAGTTGAAGAGAGGGAGAGGTTTGGAGTTAAAGGGACAAGTTTTGGGATGCAATTACTCTGTTTTGGAAAATATTCAGAGTGATGCAGTTCTTTTCATTGGAGATGGGCAGTTCCATCCCCGTGGAGCAAAGTTGTACTGTAAGAGAAAGGTCTATGCATACTCCCCTCTAACCCGGGAGATTTTTGAGGTGGACGAATCAGAGTTTGTCAGGAGGAGATACATAGAGATATCGAGAGCAAAAGATGCAAGAAGCTTTGGGATTCTTGTATCAACAAAAATCGGTCAGAAAAGACTGGATCTTGCTTTAAAAATACAGAGAAAAGCGTTTGAGAAAAGTTTTGAGGCGGAGATAATACTTCTGGATGAAATAACTCCCCTTGCTGTTGATAATTTCAGATTCGATGCTTTTGTAAATACAGCCTGTCCAAGAATTTCCTATGATGATTACAGAAAGTTCAGCAAACCAATAATAACGCCGAGTGAATTTGAGATTATAGTTAATGATACGAAAGACCTTTCGGTGGAGTCGTTTTCCTAGTCATTTTACCCAAAATTATAAAAACAGTTCAATGCTTTCATCTCAGCATAATTCCGAAAACTTTATATCCTACCTATAATTATAATGTTAATTACAATAATGAGGATGTGACGAGAATGATAAATAGAATAAGCATTGAGATGATCGTCAGGAAGAGAAACATAGAATCTAGGATTGTTGTTGATTTGAAGAACAGGATTGTGAATGTCATAAACTGCAACATGAAGGAATTCAGATGCCTTGAATGCGTCCCATTCTGTGAGGTTATAGTCGCTGCAAAAGATTATGCATACGGAAGGAGAAAACCGAAGGCTGAGATATTTGTTGAGAACATTCCAGATGCTGATTGCCAGCCTAGTATAATTAAGCCAAATTCTGAGAGAAGCTTTGATTTTCCCTTTCACTGAGTTTTTAGTTAAATTATACTCGCTTTCTCTTTTTTCCAGAGGTAGCAATATTTAAATATCTTCTCCATAAGGCAATGGGCAGAAGGTGATGTTATGGCTGAGGACTTCAAGCACATAGTGAGAATAGCTGACACGGATCTTGATGGAAGGAGGAATGTCGTGCATGCGCTTACAGGTATAAAGGGTATAGGCTTGAGAATGGCTAAATCCATAACCAACAGGCTTGATATTCCTACAGAGAAGAAGTTAGGGGAACTTGATAGCGAAACAATAAAAAGGCTCAAGAAGTTTATAGAGGAGGAAATTGAAGCCCTTCCATCATGGATGCTCAACAGGAGAAGGGATTATCACACAGGCAAAGATCTTCATCTTTTGAACAAGGATGTGGACTTTTCTAAGATGCTAGATGTTGAGAGGATGATAAAAATAAGAGCATACAGGGGGATGAGGCATGCAAGGGGTTACAAAGTTAGAGGGCAGAGAACGAGGGCGACAGGAAGAAAGGGAGCAACTGTCGGTGTGATAAGGAGAAAGAAGTGAGGTGAACTTATGGGAGATCCGAAAAAACCAAAGAAAAAGTACACAACTCCAACAAAACCTTGGGATAAGACCAGACTTGAAAGGGAAGCCCCTTTGATTATAAAGTATGGATTGAGGAATAAGAGAGAGTTGTGGAGATTTCAGAATTTGCTGAGAAAGTATAGGAGGGTTGCAAGGGATTTGCTTGCTAAAGTGAATTTTCCTGGAAGGGAGGGAGAACTTGCCAAGGCTAGAGCCCAGCAGGTGATTAAAAAGCTCAACAACATGGGAATACTTCCCGAAAATGCAACTCTCGATGACATACTGAATCTGGATGTTGAGGACTTTCTTGAAAGAAGACTTCAAACTATTGTCTTCAGACAGGGACTTGCAAGAACAATAAAGCAGGCTAGGCAGCTGATAGTTCATGGTCATATCGCAGTAGATGGCAGGAGGGTGACTGCTCCAAGCTTTATTGTTGAAAAGGAGATGGAGAGCAAAATAGATTATTATCAGAATTCTCCGTTTTCAAAACAGGTAATGGAGGGATGATATGGCTGAAAAGAAAAAGAAGAACATCTGGGGGATCGCACACATATTTTCCTCCTACAACAACACGATTATAACAATTACAGACATAACTGGAAGTGAGACAATAGCCAGAATAAGTGGTGGGAGGATAGTCAAGGCTGGCAGGGATGAGGGAAATCCTTATACAGCTATGCAGGCTGCTCTGAGAGTTGCTGAGATAGCAAAGGACAAGGGAATTGAAGGAGTTCACATAAAAGTCAGAGCTCCTGGAGGAAACAAGCATACAACACCAGGACCTGGGGCTCAGGCTGCAATAAGGGCTCTTGCGAGGGCTGGTTTAAAGATAGGCAGGATTGAGGATGTGACACCAATTCCACATGATGGGACAAGACCAAAGGGTGGAAAGAGGGGAAGAAGGGTCTGATCTCTGATTTTTGGTGTTAATACCATGAAGATCGAGATTGTGAAGGATGATGGATTTTACATGGAGTTCATTCTGAAAGATGCAAATCCCGCGTTTGCAAATTCTTGGAGGAGGGCAATGAAAAGTCATGTGGCAACGCTCGCTGTGGACTATGTTGACTTCTACATGAATTCCTCGTATCTATATGATGAGATTCTTGCCCACAGGATAGGCTTAATACCCCTCTCCACAAATATTGACAAATTCAACTTCCAGGATGAGTGTGTTTGCAATGGTGAGGGTTGTCCAAACTGCCAGGTTTCACTCAGGCTGAATGTGGAGGGACCAAAAGTTGTGTATTCTGGGGACCTAATTTCAGATGATCCAGAGACAAAGCCTGTTTTCGAAAACATTCCGATTGTTGAGCTTTATGAAGGACAGCAGCTGATGATAGAGGCAGTTGCCAGACTTGGTTTTGGGAAGGAGCATGCAAAGTTTCAGCCAGTCTCTATGTGCGTGTACAGAATACTTGCAAATGTTGTAATACAGGATGGCTGCACAAACTGTAGGAAGTGCATTGAGATATGCCCAAAAAACGTTTTTGGAGAGAAGAACGGGAGAGTAGTGGTGGATGATGACTTCAGTTGCACAATGTGCATGGATTGTGTTAATGTTTGTGAGGAGAATGCAATAAGAATTGAGGAAACAAGCGACTACGTTTTTAGCGTGGAATCTGTTGGACAGATGCAGGTTAGGGAGATTGCAAAAAGGGCATTGCTGGCAATAAAGGAAAAATCCCAGGAAATGAACAAACTTCTTGAAGAGCTGTAGTGATGAGGAGTGAAATATACTGCGATGTGTGCAAGAATAACACACCTCATAGGCTTTTGAATCGGAGAAAAAATGTCTTTCAGTGTGAGGTATGCAACTCGGTTACAGAGCTTCTGCCTGAAAAAAAAGTAAGGGTGAATGCGATTATAAGCAGGGATGATAGGTCTGAAAAAGCTTTTTTAACTCTTTCAAGGTCTGAAACCTTGACGAAAGGAGAGGAAATTGTTGTTGAAACTGAAAAGGGATACAGGCTTGGAGTGATAACATCCATAGAGCTTGAGAGCGGAAAAAGGGTTGAGCTGGCAGAGGCGGGAGACGTGAAAACAGTCTGGCTTAGAGATGTTGGGGAAGTTAAGGTAAGGCTCAGTCTTCACAAAGGTCCTGTAACAACTCCATATGAACTCTTCACCTCTGGAGAGATGGAGTTTAGAGTTGGCGAAATTCTTCCAATTGAAGGTAGAAAATACAGAATAACTAGAATAAAGCTTATAAACGGAGGAGTTTTGAGGAGAGACGGAAAGGTTGCAAAGGCAAAGGAAATAAGGAGAATTTATGCCAGATTCATCAGATAAGCCGATAAGACTGAGAGATTTTTTCAGAGTAGGAGAGCTCTACTTTTCTGTCATTGGTTATAGAAATTATGATTATGTCAAGGCTTTTCTCAGATATGCCCCTGGAAAGGGAGGTAGGTTCAAGGATGGCAAGGAATACAAGAAGCTTGGCTATGAGGAGGCTGTTGAGATTGGCAGGGATTACTTCAACGAAAAAGAAGGAATCTTCAGGGTTAAGAGGGAAGTTATAGAGGAGGTTTTCAAGCCTGAGGAAAGGCTTGAGGAAGTTATGGATGAAGATGTCAGAAGGGTTGTTGAGTTTTTTAGCGGTATTCCAAGAAGGGAGATGGGCGTAACAGGTTCAAGACTCATAGGACTGAAAGGATCTGAAAGCGACATAGACTTTGTGATGTATGGGAAGTACTGGCATGCTGGAAGGGAGAGAATCAGAAGGGGAATTGAAACTGGAAGAATAAGTGAGCCTGATGAAGACACATGGGACTTCATCTACAAAAAAAGGAAACCAGCATTAACGTATCAGGCTTTTCTGCTCCATGAAAGGAGAAAGTACCACAGGGCATTTATTGGATCAACTTATTTTGATCTGCTTTACGTGAGGGGTTATGAGGAACTAAGCCGGGAGATACCTGAGGAGAGGGGTGAAAAGATGGGGAAGCAAAGGGTATTTGGCGAGGTTGCAGATGACAGATTTGTCTTTGACTACCCGGCTTACTATCCATTAAAGAACAGCAGAATTTTTGCAATTCTTTCATTCACTCACACCTATGCTGGACAGGCGTTCAGGGGGGAGAGGATAGAGGCTTATGGTGATCTGGAGATTATCAAGGGCAAGCCTTATCTTGTTGTAGGAACGAGACGGGAGACACAGGATGAATACATAGTTTCAAGAACTCTGATTGAGAGAAGTGGTGTTGGGGAATACCTTAACGAAAGAGTTTAAAATTTTGCTGAGAAAGTTTGGGCATGAAAAAATTCAGGGTAAAGCTCTCAGGAAATGTCTATCAGGCTGAGGTTGAAAAGGTATCTGATTACCTTTACAGGGTCAGGGTTGATGATAACGTTATTGAGGTGGAGGTAGAGAGTGAAGCTGTAAAGGCTGTTAAAAGCATTTCAAAGCCTGTAAAAACTCAGGAAACTGGAGAGAGAGTCATTCAGTCAATGCTTCCAGGGACGGTTACGAAAATCTTGGTTTCCGAGAGAGAGGAGGTTAATGCAGGAGACACGCTTTTGATCCTTGAGGCGATGAAGATGGAGAATGAGATAGTCGCTCCAGCAAGCGGTAAGGTGAAGGAGATAAGGGTTTCGGAAGGTCAGAGGGTTGAGACAGGAGATGTTCTTGTGGTTTTGGAATGAAGATCGCAATTACCGGAAAACCGGGTGTTGGGAAAACAACCGCTTGCATCAGGGTTTTTAACAGCCTACGCGATAGAATGAAGATAAGGGGATTTGTGACAAGAGAGATTAGGGATAGAGGAGAGAGAATAGGGTTTGAAATCTTTGATCTCAACAATGAATTTTCCTACCTTCTCGCAAAGAAAGGAGAGGGATATCCTAGGGTTGGGAAATACAGGGTGTTTGTTGAAAATCTGAAAAAAATTGCTGAAAGGATGGTTGAGAGATATGCTGATGCTGATCTAGTCATAATCGATGAGATAGGACCGATGGAGCTTAAAAGCCCTGACTTTGTCAGAGCAGTTGAGAGGTTGATTGAGGTTGAGAGAAGCTTTTTGGTAACTGTACATCTAAAATCAACGCATTTTCTGGCTGAGAAAATCAGGAGGGAGTTTGATCTAATCCACATGGATCTTGAAAACAGGAACAAGGTCGTTCGGGAGGTGATTGAGAGGTTTGATAAGGGAGGGCAAGGCGAGGATAATAGTTGATGGAGTCTTTTACAATCCAAGGATGAAGTTTTGCAGAGATGCTGATATGATCATTTTTAGGGAGATGGGAAGCAGAGATTATCTGGATGCCCTCTCTGCCACAGGCATAAGGGGGATAAGGGCACATCTTGAAGCAGGTATAAGAGATGTGGAATTCAACGATGCAAGTGAGAAGGCTGTTGATGTCATAAGGAGGAATTTAAGGATCAACGGGATTTCTGCAAGTGTTCATAACAGAGATGCAGCCTCACTTATGAGGGAGAGAAGCTATCATCACATTGACATAGATCCCTTTGGCTCTCCATCAGAGTTTATTGATTCTGCATGCTTTTCCTCAAAGAAGTTTCTGAGCATAACGGCAACCGACACATCTGCATTGTGTGGGAGTTCAACCAAAGCAGGATTAAGGAAGTACTCTGCTTATGCAGAGAAGACGGAATACTATCATGAGGTTGGATTAAGAATGCTTGTTGGAAAGATCGCAAGGGAAGTGACGAAGTATGATAAGAGTGTCGAGGTTCTCATTTCATGGGCAAGGGAGCACTACTACAGAGTCCATCTGAAGGTGGAAAGCTCAAGCAAAAAGGCGGGAATGCTTTACGAAAAGATTGGATACATTCTTCATTGCTGGAACTGTAGTAATAGGGAGTGTTTCAACATGTTTGAGATGCATGGAGAGAGATGCAGATGTGGCAAGCCTTACAGAATGCTTGGTCCACTATGGATTGGAGAGCTTCACGACCAAGAGTTTGTAGAAAAACTGGATAAGACTGGAGAGACAGGGAAATTGTTTTCGAGAATTCAGGAGGAGATAAATACCGTGTCTTTTTTCGATGTTCACAGCATCTCGGAGATGCTAAGAATTTCTCCACCAAAGCTTGATGAAGTTTTAGAATCTTTGAAAGAGGTGGGTTTTAAGGCATCAAGGACTAGGTTTGCTGGCACAACTTTCAAGACAGATGCGAGCATTGAGGAGGTAAAGAGAATTATAATGAGTATTTCTCAACAGCGCTTGTAATCTCTTCAGACTTGAATCTCCTTACCACATATCTCCTAAGCCCTTTGTCATATCTAACGGCTGTGTCAATCAGCCTGAGATTTTCAAGCTTTCTCAGAATCTCGTAAAATTTTGTGTAGCTAATTTTTGATTTAAAAAAACTTGAGTAAATCTCACCTGTAAATTTCTTCTCGGATGTGTATATTGCAAGCAAAACCTCGATCTCATCCTTGCTCAAAGCAGAAACCATCTTTTTGAAAAATATTCCTCTGCCTTCATCGATAACCTCCTCAACATCCCCAGCATCAACGAAATCCTTTCCTTTTCTGTCTGCATTCAAAATTGAGAGCTTTAAGAGGTTTATTCCGAACCTCAAGTCTAGGTATTCAAAAGCCTTCTCAACTATCAGCTCAAGAGCCGAGTTCAGAACCTTTCCCCCCACTACACCGATCTCAGCCCTTCTTCTCAGTATCTCCATCATCTCATCCAAATCATAAACGGGAAACACTATCTCATCTGGGTGGAAAAGAGAGAGTGTTTTGCTTTCAAGGATGGCAGATGTTCTCATGTCGGTTGAAATTCCTGCAATTCCAATTTTAAATCCCTGGAGTTCCTCATGACCCTTCAGCAGTGTGTGCAAAACTTCATTGAGAAGTTTTGGAGGGAGGAAATTTATGTCGTCAAGAACTATAAATAAGATCTCATCTCTTTCAACAATCTTTTTTAAAATCGCAGAATAGAGTTTTTGGAAAGAGAGACCTGAAGGAGGAATGTATCCATATAACCTCTGAAATATTCTGGAGAATATCTGTTGTTTATTTTGATTTATCTGGCAATTTATGTAAACTCCTGTGAGATAATCTTCAGCAGAATTTAAAATGTGCTTCGTGACTGTGGTCTTTCCCGTTGCTGGAGGTCCTAGGCAGAGCATGTTTACTGGTCTGCTCTTGTGCATGGCAGGCTTCAGGTTGAAGGAAATTCTGCTTATCTGGGTATCTCTGAAGAGAATTTCTTCCGGTATGTAGTCCTCATCAAAAACCTCATACCTGACTATCATCTCATTCCCCTAGCATGAGATAGAATGTGGTTTGCAACCTCTTTTATTATCTCAACACCAACTTTCACGGCATTTTTTGATCCGGGAAGACAGAAAACTGCTTTTCCATCATAAATCCCTGCTAGAGTTCTTGAGAGCATAGCCCTGTATCCGATCTCTTGATAGCTCTTCAATCTGAAGATCTCCCCAAATCCCTCAATCTCCCTCTCAAGCATCGGCTTTACAGCCTCTATTGTAACATCTTTAGGATTCAAGCCGGTTCCACCTGTGAATATGACAACATCCTGTTCGCAGCTGATCAATGCCTTTCTGATCATCCCAACATCATCTGAAACGAGCTTGTAATCCCTGACATTCTCCATGAAGGCATCAACAATCAATCTACCTGACTCATCTTCCTCAGGGATGTTTTCTAAGCCGTTAACTTCTCCATACTTCTTGAATCTTGATGTTGAGACTGTAACAACGCATACTGTATAGCTTTCATAAACCTCGTGCTCGTGCATCAGAACCACCTGTCTAGTGTTGACTGACTCGCAGACAGATTCTCCTCGATTTTTTCCACAGCCTTCAAGACCCTGTCCCTGCTGAAGTCATGCTCCTCGCAAAGAAACTCGATAACACCATCAACATCAGGTCTTCCAAAGCTCACCTCATACCTCTCCACAACAGGAGGATTGAGAAAGAATTCCCTTATTTCCTCAACGTTCTCCATCTCAACTTTCAGCACCTTAAGAACTTTAAATATATCCCCATAGCTTTTTATGTGTTTAAGAGCCTTCTTTGCTCCAATGCCCTTTACTCCTTCGTTGTAATCCGTTCCCACAAGAATTGCAATATCGACAAGCTGTTCTCTTGTAATTCCATTTTTCTCCAAGGTTTTCTCCAGAGATATAACCTCTGGCTTCACGTCTATGTACATGGACTTTCCAGGGAGCTTTCTCTTTCCTGTTATTGTTATGTTTCTTGCAAGGAGTGGAGAGCCGAAGAGCAATGAGTCATAGTCCTGGCTTCCTGTGTAGTCTGCATCACCCCTTGATGTCATGTAGGCGCATTGAGCCTCTCCCTCGCTTGGTGCATCGATATATGGGATACCAAGAAGGGAAAGCAGTTTCTTTGAGGATGAGATTATGTATTCATCAACCCTTGCTGCCATCATTGCATACTTTTTCGCCTCCTCACCTCTTTCCAAAGCAGATCTCCACTTCTCTTCAGCCTCAATCTTTCTATCCTCTCTCTCCTTTATCTCTCTTCCCTTAAATTCTGGCGGTTTTCCATCAAAAACGTAAAAAGGTCTAATTCCATTTTCAATTAAATTTGCATTTCTATAAAGCAAGCCGGATAGATGGGAGGTTATTCTTCCTTCAGAGTCTTTTAATGGTGTCCCATCTGGTTGTCTTATGGTGGTGATGAATTGATATATGGTGTTGAAAGCATCTACCGCTATCCTTTTTCCTGAGAAGTATTCAAGATCAACAGTCTCTTTTTCCACTATCTCTCCAATGTCTGATCCCATAATAAAAGATGGGTTGAAATTTTAATAAGTTATCTGTAGAGTCTCTTCTCTATTTTATCAAGGGTAAATTCTATGGATTCCATGTAAGCTCTTATCTTACCCTCAATTTTCTCCTCAAGATCTGCCGAATTTATTGCAACGGCTCTCTTAACGCTCTCAAACTCCTCCTTCATTTTCTGCATTCTGTACTCCATGCTGATTAAAAGCAGGCTCAAGGAGAGGGTTAGAAGGAATGCGGAGAATATCACAACCGCATCAACATTGTTGTAGAGCGAGAGCCATTTCCAAGTCAATGTAATCGCGGATATCACCATCAGAAAGGCAAAAACAATGTCTCTTTCCATTTTCATCCCTCCAAGACTATTTTGGAGTTTTCAAATATTTATAATTTTTAGTTGTATTAAACAATCAGTTCGCCCAAAGGATTGCAGCAAAACTTTAGCATAGCTTTGCTTTCAACTAAATACCCTTTAGTCTTTTTTTCTGATATTAGACAAAAAATTGGGGGTGAGTCTTTATAACACCTAACCAATCTCAGCCCCACAAGCAAGGCAGAACTTGGAGTTCTCGGGCAGAAACTCCTCCCCGCATTTTTCGCATCTCTTCATTAAAGGACCATGGGGATACCTTGGATCCATCCCCTTTCCTATCTTCTCTCTTATCTCCCTCATCTTAGACTTCCTCTTCTCCTTAAAAGCCCACAATCCCTCACTTGGCTCAACACTCCCAATGTTCAAAGAGAACCAAGCCTTTGCGTGTTCTGTTGTAAGTCTCCACACAAGATCCCTCCACCAGTTGAGATGCACCTTAAAGTACCAGAGGCTTGAAGGAGAGAGATCGAGCATCCTGTCTATATACTCCCTAACCTTCTCATCCAGCTTTTCCAGGGGCACAACCTCATTGACAACTCCCCACTCCAATGCAGTCTTTGCATCAATCTCACCGCTCAGCATCACAATCTCTGCCGTCCTTTTCAAGCCTATGTGCAATGGAAGCCACTGGGAAAGACCTCCTATGGATGTCATTCCAACTCTCGGTCCAGGAGATATGAATCTCGCGTTCTCACTGGCAATAGCAAGATCACATGCGGTAACAAACTCAAAACCGCCACCAGCAGTTATTCCATTGACTCTCGCAATAACAGGCTTCCCGCAGTGCATTATCATGTCAAATACCCTTCCGTAGATCTCTCCCCACTTCCAGAAGTCTGATGGCTTTCTTCCGTACTCCTCAGCATACTCATGCACATTTCCTCCCGTGCAAAATGCCTTGTCCCCAACTCCAGAAAGCACTATGAACTGCACATCATCATCAAACATCGCATCCTCTATAGCAGAAACCATCTCCCTAAGGGTGTTTAGGGTGTAGGTGTTGTATTCGTGGGGGCGGTTTATTGCAATCAAGGCTGTGTGCTTGTACCACTCTTTATCGTAGATGATTTCCTTCATAACACTCATCTGAAAAGGATCAGATTTAAACATTTTGGTGACTTACATAATCAGTAATGAAATTGACCAAAAAAATAAGACTTAGTAAAATAGCTATGATAAGCCAACCCATTTTTGTTAGAAAAAGTTATATGTCAGTTTTACAACATAATTCATTAAAATTTGTGTAATAGAATGGATAAAGGGTTGAAAACATGAAGTGGAGAGCTTTAAATTATGAAACTTATGAGGAGGCAGTTGAGAACTACAAACCAGAAGAGAGGTGGAAGGTTTTTGATGGAACACCAGAGAAATTTAACATAGCCCATGAATGCATTGACCGGCATAAAAGTGGAGTGGCTATAAGAGTCAAGTTTTCAAACGGTGAAACAGAGTCGTATACGTTTAAAAAGCTTTCAACACTCAGCTCAAAATTTGCAAACATGTTGAAGGAGAGTGGAATTAAGAAAGGGGATAGGATATCTATACTCCTTGAACCATGTTTAGAATTCTACACAGCCTTTTTTGGTGCTTTAAAAGCCGGAGCAGTTGTAGTCATATGCTCTCCCCTTTTTGGCTATGAAGCTCTAAAATACAGGATAGAAGACTCAAAATCAAAAATTGTGATTATAGAAAAAGAATTTGAAAAAATGATAAAAGACATCACCCACTCGCTCAACATAGAGGTTATCTTAAAGGAGGATCTTTTAGATATAATTGAAGACAAAGACAACAACTTTGAATTCACAACATCAGCCAATGATGAGGCGATAATCCAGTACACAAGCGGGACTACAGGCTTACCCAAGCCAATAGTATATAAGCATAAAAGCTTAGTTACATTTACCCCCACAGCCAAGTTTGCTTATGGAATAGAGGAGGGCGATAGATTTTTCTGCACGTCTCCATTGGCATGGGGACACGGCGTCTGGGGTGGAACCTTGGCACCACTGATAATCGGAGTTACCACAGCAACTCGCTCTGGAAAATTTATTCCAGAAAAAGTATTAGAAGCAATTGAGGAGTTTAAAGTGAATAACATAACGCTAACTCCAACTGCAGTTAGAATGTTGCTTTCTAACCAGAATTTTGAGAAGTATGAGATAAGTGTGGAGAAGCTGACATATACTGGAGAGCACATGGACATGGACACATTTTGGGAGGTTAGGGAAAAATTTGGCGTTTATCCATACGGGCTTTACGGTTCGACTGAGTATGGTCCAATCCTTGCAAACTTTGCAGGCTTCAAGAACTGGAAGATAAAGCCAGGAAGTTTGGGTAAGCCTTATCCGGGGATGGAGGTTGCTGTGATAGATGATGATGGAAATGTACTACCTCCAAATTCTCTTGGGGACATAGCCTTCAAAAAACGTGGAAAATGGGTGAGGATTGGTGATGCAGGAATCGTTGATGAGGAAGGATACTTTTGGTATAAGGGAAGAAGTGACGACGTCATAAAATCCTCAGGATACAGAATTGGACCAGAAGAGGTAGAATCAGTGATAAATAAGCATCCAGCTGTTCTGGAAAGTGCGGTTATCGGTAAGCCTGACAAAATAAGGGGTCAGATCGTGAAAGCTTTTGTTAGACTTAAACCAGAATTTAAACCATCTGAAGAGCTGAAAATTGAGATTCAGGAGTTTACAAAAAAGAATCTGAGCAAATATGCATATCCAAGAGAGATAGAATTTATAGAGGAAATCCCAAAAGCCATGGATGGCTCAAAGATAAGGAGAAAGGAGCTAAGGATGAGAGAGCTAGAAAAACTGAAGGGTTGTATTTATGAGTGAGAGTTTAATCTGTGGTTTTTGTGGTGAAGCTGTAAAGCCTGTGAGAATTGAGGAGAGAAATGTAGTAAAATATTACTGTGAAAATTGTAATAGCTTGATAGCAGCCTATCAGAAAGAGTTTGAGGAAAAACTGAAGTTTGGAAAACTTTTCAAGAGAAGGTCTCTTGGCAATAGAAAATAGGAGGTTGATGATGAAAGTTGAGATTGCTGAAGGAAGGATTACAAGTGAAGCCTTGGAGAAATGGTGCGAGAGAATAGGCATTCCTTTAAGGATCAGAAACATATTCAACACTGAGGTGACAAAGGATAGCATAAAACACTTTGTTGACGGAATTGGAGACACAAACCCACTGTGGACTGACGAGGAGTATGCTAGAAACACTTCCTATGGGAAAATTCCTGCTCCTCCCAACTGGCTTTACAGTGTATTCCCAACTTGGATACTACAGGGGCTTCCTGGAGTTCATGGTTTTCATGCAGGTAGTGAGTGGACATTTTACAAGCCTGTGAGAGTGGGAGATACCATAAAGCCAAAATGCACTTTCACAGGATTTGAAGTCAGACCAAGCGAGTTTGCAGGTAAATCTGTTATAGAGTATCAGCATTCGGAGTTTTATAATCAGAAAAATGAGCTGGTTGCTGAGACGGATGTTTGGATAGTCAGAACAGAAAGAGGATCTGCCAGAAAGAGAGGTAAGTATTCAAAATACACTCTACCCCATCCTTGGAAAGAGGAGGAGCTTAAAAAGATTGAAGAGAAGATTCTTTCGGAAAAACCAAGAGGAGAGAACCATCTATTCTGGGAGGATGTTAATGTGGGTGATGAACTTCCAGAAATAGTAAAAGGTCCATTTGGGCTTACAGACATGATAGCATTCTGCATAGGTGCAAATCCCGTTGGAATAAAAGCTTTCAAATCTGCATTAGAGTTCTACAAGAAACATCCAGCATGGGCGATTAGAGACCCAAATACCTACGCTTTGGAGCCAGTTTTTGCTGTTCACTACAATAAGTTTGTTGCAAACTCAGCTGGACTTCCATATCCATATGACGTGGGAGTTCAAAGACACTGCTGGCTGATACAGTTGCTGACAAACTACATAGGAAATGAAGGCTGGCTTAAGAAGAACTATGCAGAATACAGAAGGTTCTTTTATTTCTCTGATGTTGTCTGGATAAAAGGAAAAGTCGTTTCAAAATACATATCAGAAGGCAGGGAGCCATGTATAGACATAGAAACCCATGCCTTTAACCAAAGAGGTGAGGATATAATGCCAGGCTTTTCAACGGTTGTTCTCCCCTCAAAGGAATATGACTATTGGCCTGTAAAAGCTAGATTAAAAGGAAAAATAGGGATAAATTAATGTGTTTATTTTTCTCTTTTATCAACAACCCTTCTCGCCTTCAGTGTCTGTTTTGGTAATGTGCCATAGGATAGGGTTTTGACATTAACTCTGAGTCCCAAAGCTCTTTTTAGATCGACGGCTAGTTTTTCCTCGATTTCCTTCCATTTTTCCCTTGGAACTGTAGGTAAGGGCTCAACCTCAACTGTAAGCTCATCCAAACCGGTTTGGGGGTTTACGTCGATGACTATCCTGAATTCTTCCCCAAGCTCGTTGTAGCTCCTTACAACCTCCTCTATTGTCGTTGGATGTATACCAACTCCCTTTATTTTCAGCATGTCATCAGCTCTGCCTAAAAGCCCTCCTTTAAATGCCAGTGATGTCCTGCCACAACTGCAATTCCAATCTTCGTCTATGACGATATAATCTCCTTGGAGATATCTGAGCAGTGGGCTCCCCTCAAGGAATATGTTTGTGACAGCCAGCAACCCCTTCTCTCCAGGTGGCAGAGGTTCGAGCGTCTCCTCGTCTAAAGCTTCACTGATAATGAACTCCGGTAACTGGTGGAAGTTTGGAGGTCTATTCTCCTCTGAAGAGAGAACAGCCTCTTCATAACACAGCATAGCATTTGGATGTGTCTCTGTTGAGCCTGGGTAGTCAACTACAAGTGCATCCCATAGCTCTTGAATCCTCTTTCTTGTTGAAGGAATTGCCCCTCCTGCCTCTCCAGCTACAAATATCATCTCAACTTTTGTATCCTTTGCAGGATCTACTCCAAGCTTTTCAGCAACCTTTGCCAAATGTATTATGTATGAGGGCGTTCCGAAGAGAACTGTTACTCCAAAGTTCTTTATGAAATCTATCTTTCTTTCATCATGCATACCACCAGTTGGAATCTGAGGTACACCTATTCTAAAAATTCCCAACATTGGAGACCAAGCACCAGCAGCCGGAACCAACGGAAATGTTGTAAGAACAAGATGTCCTGGTTTTATCCCTCCTCCGTAGAAGTCTATAGCACACACATATGACAGCATTTGCCAGTCATGCTGTGTATAAAGAAACGCCCTAGGTCGTGCTGTTGTACCGCTTGTTGCATAAAGTATGGATCCATTTTTCATCCACTCATCAGGATTTATGGACCAGTAGTCCCCAAATGGTGGATTTTCCTCTGAAGAAGCTACAAAATCGGCTTTTACAATCACTGGGAACTTTTTGAGATCATCTAGTGTTTTTATATCATCTGGTGTTAGGTTTGCCTCTTTAAACTTTCTTCTGAAAAAAGGGCTGTATTCCCACAAATATTTTGAGAGAAGTCTGAGCTTCTCTTCTTGGATTTTCCTGACTTCTGGTAGAGGACGAGTCTCAACAGCTCTGTCATAGTATCTCTCATCTGTTGGTTTCCATCCATGCAGATTTGGAGCGTATTTTTCTTGAATAGCAACCCATTCTTTTCTGAGATCAGCCAATTTAATCACCTCCTGAAGCTTTTCTTTCAAGAAGTGATCTGATAACTGAGTCTTTGCTCAGTTTTGCTGAAACCCTTTTGACCACTTCAACTCTCTCCTTCTCCACTTCTTCCAAAATTTTTATTCCCCAAGGTTTCGGTTGCCTCTCAGCCCTTTCCTTGTAGATCTCAGTTTCGTAAACTCTGATCCAAAGTTTGTCTAAACCTTCGCCAACATCTTTTGAGATTACAGCCCTTACTTTTTTGTATTCAAATGTGTCGCAGTCTCTAATCTCAACGATCTGTTCGCCCTCTTTAAGCTCCTGATCTTTGTGGAGGAAGAGTTCATATTCCTTGCTCATATCTATTCACCGGTCCATTTTGGCCATTCTGCCCAGTATGGATCGACCTCCTTAACAATCGGCTCAACTTCAAATCCGTATTCCTTCCATTCCTCCACGACCTTCTTTCTCAACTCTTCAGGGAAAATCTCCTCAAAGCTGCATCGGATACCAAGCCACTCTTTCTTGAACTTACCGGGATCAAAGTCAGCAACTATGAGCATGGTTGATGTTACTGCTTTGCTCGGATATCTGGCATTTACAGGAACCCTGTATTCTTCCTCCGAGATTATCCACCCTTCCTGAGGATGCGCTTTGAACACCCAGTCATTAAAGGCAGCTTCCAGTTCAAAGTCTGGATCAAGTGTAGCACTCACCCATATTATCTTATCGAAGTAAACAGAGTTGTTGTAGAGGTGTCTTGAAACAACCCAGGGCCAGCCTGGATGAACGATCTTTCCTGCAACGATGCAGAAGCCAAGTCTAGCCTCAACTGGTAGATGAACCCATCTAACAGTTCCGAAGTAGTATTCATCGCATATTCTTTTCAGTTCTGCTGAATGCATCAATGAGAGTAGAGTAAGATAGTCTCCGAATTTAGCCGGTTCCACAAAAACTGGTATTATTGGATTCTTTCTCATCGTTATCGCTTTGATCTTCATTACCGGCTGATCTCTTTCTCTGTAATACTTGAACGCTCCGGTAAATGGTCCTTCTTTTGCCCTCTCTCTTGGCAAAAGTTCACCCTCTATAACTACCTCTGCATCTGCTGGAACCAACAAGTCTGATGTCTCTGTTTTAACGAGCTCAAGTGGAGTTCTTGAAAGAGAACTGGCAGTCTCTGGGATATAGGTTCCTGGTAGCAAGAGCATAAACTGGGTTGCAACAGTTAGCGAGGGATCTCCACCTAAAACAATTGCACACTGAAGTTTTTCTCCCTTCTCCTCGGATTTCTTGAATACCTTGGCAACAGAGGATTCTGGATAATCAAGCAGAGGAATTGCTAAGGTGTTTTTGTTCACTATCATGAATCTCGTAAAGCTCCAAACTTGTAATCCTGTATCTGGATCTTTCACAACTATGCACCCATGTCCGTATCTTCCACCATCTCTTTCAGTATGCTTAGGAAACGGGAGTTTTGTCACATCAAGACCCCAACCTTGCATCGTTTTTTCCTTACATGGGCCGGTATCGACTTCATTTGGTTTTATAGGCTCTCTTAATCTTTCTAAGACTTTACCCACAAACTCCTCATATTTGTTTGCATCTATGTTTAACGCCATCGATACTCTTTTCCACTGTCTTCTCTTTCCTGGTAGTAAGAGTCCGGGACCGGCAAACATTCCGCTTACGATTCTAGCATCATCGTATCCCTTTACCTTATTCAAAAGAAGAGCTGGACCTTTGTTTTCTTGAATTTTCATGAACAACGCTGACGCTTCAACATTCCAGTCAACTTCTCTGTTTACATCTTTCAATTCGCCAGCCTCACGGAGCTTGTCTATAAATTCTCTCAGATCCATCACTCATTCACCTCCTCCAGTATTTTCATGTACCAGCTTGTTTTTTCTTGTATCCCTGAAGCATCATCCATCAGTATTGAAACTTCATGTCCTCCTTCCAAGGGCTCCTTGGATAGCCGAGCCTTCACTTTTTTCCACATCATGTTCTCGTCCATAACCTCAATAACTACTGGCTCTCCCTCCTCAATCAGCTCCTCTTTCTCCTCCAATTCATTGCTTCTTACAATATACTTAACCATGCCACTTCACCCCTCTTTCAGGTACTCATCAGCAAGTGCATCAACCTTTGACTTTATCTCTTCTGAGTATATCTTCTCATAGTTCAGCCTTCTTGGTCCCATTTCCTTCTCATCCCATCTTTTTGATGTGGCATCGAACCATGTTTTTGTTCCGACCCTTCTCTTCCTTTCTTCAGGTGTGTAGTAAACGTTTAGTGTAACCCTCGGACCCATTGGAAGTCTGTGAACATCCCTTTTAGGATGAACCTTCAGTGCCAATTCTTCAAGAACAGTTTCTATGTCTGTTGGATCAACATCCTCATCGACAATCGTTAGCGTATCTATATGCCCAGGAACAACAGGGAAGGCGAAATAAGCATCAGCCACGTCTCTTGGGTATCCTGGGTATGGAACCTTCGTAGCTACTACTGCATTGCTCCATGTAAACACCGGATGAAAGCCTGCTGCTGTGACTGGATAACCTCTCATCAACATGCCTGCCATTAGAGCAGGACTGAACCACGCTACTGGAAATGGCTGAGAGGAGTTTGGCTTTACACCTTCCACGGTATATGGAATTATTGGATCACTTCTGTGTGTTATTGCCAAAACCCTAGCTACTGGTCTCATGTGGGTTCCATGAATGTAGCCAATGAACTCTCCAAATGGACCTTCAGGCAGTCTGACATCTTTGAGCACTTCTGCCTCTATAACATGTTCTGCATCTGCAGGCACCGGGATCTCATTTGTTTCAGCTTTTGTGAGCTCAACCGGAGCACCTCTAAGTCCTCCAGCAAGATCTGCTTCGTTAACAAATGGAGGTGGAGCAAATGCTGCTGCAGCATTTAGTGATGGTTCTGCAATTGAGATGTTCACAGGCATGTTAAGTCCTTTTGCCTCGTATTCTCTGTAGAAGATATCAGCGGTTTGCTGACCAGGTGTAAAGTTTAGTATGCATCTATGACTGTCATACATCTGCACCCTGTAGTTTGACCAGTTTATCCAGTCTGTCGTTGGGTGTTTTACGGCTATTATGTCGAGTGTTGCATATCTTCCACCATCCCCCTGATGTAGATATGGCCATGGGTAATCGAAAAGATTTGCTTCCTCGCCCATTCTTATTTCTTCCTTAACCTCACCCCCAGCCACGATCAGCGGCTTTACCGGGGATTGAAGTCTATTCAGTGCCCATCCCAAAAATTCACGGAATGGAATGTTTGGATCCAAACCGAACGCTATTGCAAATCTTCTCCAAGGTTTTTTCCAACCGCCGGCATAGGGCTCTGCCAGTAGCGTGTATCCATCAGGATATCCCTTAATTTTTCTAAAATGGATTGCCGGAGCTCCTCTATCAGGATCTGATACACCATAAGACCTTAATGCAAGTGTTGATATTGCTGCAGCTTCAAGTCTCCAGTGTACCTCTTTGTCAATTTCTTTTAACTCTCCTAGCTCCTTCAGTTTTTCCATAAACTCTCTTAAATCCACAACAAATCACCTCTCGTCTAAATCTAAAGATTTATTTAACACAATTAATATTTAAAGTTTTTGGACTTTGTTTAAAAATCACCTGGGTTTGTTTTACATTGTAATATTCGTCAAATTTATATACTACAATGTAAAGATTGATACATTGTAACACACTGTCAAGTGATAAATATGGATTTCGATTTGGTTAGTCCAGCAAGTTCACTAAAGGATATTCAGTTAATCATCATAAAGGAAAAAATAAAAAATCCAAACATTACATTGAAGGAGCTCAGTCAGATCTTGAGAAGAGAGTATAATAAAAAGCTAAGCCACACAAGAATAGCTGAAATTCTGAAGCACATAAAAGAGACAGGAATTATGAGAGAGGTTTTGCTTTTAAACGAAAAGTATTTCATTTTTGCTTTTGTGGAAATTGATTTCGAGCTATCTCCAAAAAAAGAACACAAGGAAATGCTAGGATATCTGGTAAACTCCCCTCATGTTGTAATGTTTTTAACTACAGACAGCCGGTATAGATGGAAACTCCTGACAGCCTTTAGAAGCTTCCAGGAATTAAACGACTGGGTTGAAGAACTCATGGAAACACAAGGAAAGTTAATCAAGGATGTTAAGATTGCAATAGTTTATAGAATTGCAAAGTTTGTGTTTCCGCATCAACTTTTGGATGGCTTGATTAAAAAAACGCCAGAGTCAAGTGATTAGAATTTGTAAGGATTCGTTTAGTTCAACAAGGGATTCTATTACAAGATCTGCTCCATTTTCATACATTTCTCTTCTTTTTCCCACACCCGTAAGCACTCCAATAGCGATAGAGCCTGCCGACTTTCCGGCAATAATGTCGACTGATGAGTCACCAACAACAGCACAGGAAATGGGCAGGACATTAAGTTTTTTTGCACATGCCACAATTATCTCTGGATTTGGCTTTCTTTTGCGAGTTTCAAGAGACGTTGCAATGGCATCAACATAGCTTTCTAACCCCAGTTTTTCGATTATACCTTTCTCAAATTCTTCAGTTGTTACCCTTCCGGTTATGATCCCGATTTTGTATCCATTTTTCCTGAGATTTTCAAAAAGATCTCTCACACCAGGATGAAGTCTAAGATTGAGGGGGTAGATTTCCCCAAAATATTTTTTTATGCTGTTGTAGCTAAGCTCAATCTGTTTTTCCCTTTCTGGGAATTTTTTCGGAAAAACAGAGTCTAAAATCTCTCTTAAACTGCATCCCCTGTCTAAGAAATTGTAAAGCTCTTCTTTAGATAAAGGAGACAACCCACACTCAATTATAGCTCTGTTAAAAGACTCTAAATATACCGGAAGCGAATCAACTATGGTTCCGTCAACATCAAAAAGAAATGTGTTTACACTTTTGAATTTCTCCCTTAGCCTTTCTATATCAGGAAGCTTCATTCTCAAGCTCTTTTTCCAGCTTTTCAGCTATTTCAAAGTATATCCTTGATATGTGGCTTTCGGGATATGCATACACAACTGGTTTGCCCTCATCTCCTTGAGCACTGACCTTTGGGTCAAGAGGAATTGATGCGAGGAAAGGTATACCATATTCTTCTGCCAGTTTAACTCCAGCACCTTTTTGCAAGACATA
>WAJY01000101.1 GCA_015523645.1 Geoglobus sp.
ATTCGTGAATTTGATATACACATATATTTTTGGAATTTACAATGGATTTGAATTGCTCGTTTAGGAGGTTTTCTGTTGTGTTTTTAGCTCTTAACTTTATTTCTCTTTACGTTAACACTATATATCTTTGATAACAAGATAACAATCTTAACACATGCCCTCTTGGAAGCTGCATGATAAGTGGGCAGTAAAGATGGGAATACTGCTTGGGGTGTCTAAGAAAATCAACGAATTGATCGATAGTTATTTGCATGATCTGGGTGAACATAAGAGAGTATCAATAGGACCTCCTACACCGATCGACAAACGCAGAAGAATTTATGCAGAACAACCAAAGATACGCGTTTGAGAGTATTCTGATAGAGTTGATCACAGATGAGTTTCCAAGAAACTTGATCAATCAAGCACTCGAAGCAGCAGTCTTGCATCATTGGTTGGACAAAATAGCAGGCGTTATTCGAGATTATGGAACCGGCATTTCAGAGAATGTTAAATTCATAATCGATAGAGCTGAAGGCAGGCTTTCGATTTATATAAGTGACAGTATTTATAATTGCGTCCGGAGTTTTGTTAAAAGCAATGCTCCTGAAATCATCGAAGACATTACTAGTGAGCTTATGAAACAAGGGATTGCTGATGAAATTGGTCCAGAGACATTTTTCAGGCATTGAATGAATTCAGAATTAAAAACAACTGGCTAGGCTTTGTTAAGATGGTAGGAATTTATAGAAAAGACCGGGGTACTGTAAAAGCAATGTCAAACAACATATACTATGAGCTTAAGGCAGGTAGAAAAGTTAAGTTCTACTTTGCCTATACTGGTTCAACTTGGCAAACACTCTATCAAGCGTCTCCAGTAATAGAATTAGAGAGTTTAAAACAAGCGATGAGGTTTTTCATAAAAGGAGTAAGAAGTGAAGATTAATGCAAATGGAAACGCACACCTTTGCTATAATATGTCAATCCCATAAGGGATATGATAGTCTAGGGAGATACCGTTCTATAATGTTTTGCTAAGTTGCGTTACATATAGAGATGTACAGATTTATTTCTTTTCTGTATGGAATATCTTTTTCAACACTTTAAAGGATTCTCTCCTAAGTATCTTCAAAAATGTCTAATCTCTGGTTTATTTCTGACGAACTCCCATGTGGGCTTCCGCCAAGTTCCATATTACATCCTATGGACCTCGACACACTCCCATCCGGGCTTTAAAGCCCACTTTAACGAGTCGTTCGGTGGGGAGTTGTCCCCAATCTAATTCTAATTCTCGGGCTTACTAAGCCCAGTTAGTTGCCGGGGTAAACTCCTCACCGTAATAAGCTTGAATATAACTTACATAAGGCTTTTTATCTCTCAACACTGCATATATGACTGTCAGAAGTTTCCTTGCTGTTGCAATTATAGCCTTCTGGGATCCTTTTCTCTGTTTTATTCTTTCATAGAAGTTTTTGAATTTTTCATCGTTTCTTACCGCAACGAAAGCACACTGAACGAGAACCCATCTTAGCAAGCGGTTTCCTTCCTTGGTTATTTTTCCTGTGATTACTTTGTTTCCAGATTGTCTTACTGAGGGAACTAAGCCTGCATAACTGTAGAGCTTCTTTGAGTTCGGGAAACGTTTGATGTCGCTAACTTCTGAGTAAATTAGCAGGGCTGAGAAGTAACCTATTCCTGGTATGGTTGTTAGAAGCATGGTTTCTTCATTCTCCAAGCACTTATGTCTTATTTCTTTATCTATTTCCTTAATTTCATTCTCGATTGATGAAAGGATTCTCAGATAGCGATTCATCCACTCGTTTTCAAGAGATTACAGGAATTCCCTTCCTTCTGAACTGAAAAGGTTACCTTCATACTTTATTCCATTCTTTGCAAGGAGAGAGTGTATTCTGTTCTTTGTTGAGGTAGATAGCTTTTTCAGTCTTATCCTTTCCCTTATTATCTCCCTCAGCTCCATTATTTCTTCAGGTGGTAAGTAAGCTGTTGGAAGGAAGTTTATTCTTGCTAAATCAGCCAAAACCTTTGCATCCACCTTGTCTGTTTTCTTCTTTGATTCCGCTATAAGCTTTGTTTTGTATGGATGGGAAAGAAGGATTTTGTTATTCTTTCTGAGCTTTTTTGCGAGGTTTATTGCTGTTGTAGTTGGCTCCAATACGATTGTTTTGTTTCTTGGAAGCAGTTCGAGGAATTTCTCAAGTTCCTCTGTTCTTACTTTCTTCTCCAGGATTGTTTCTCCGTTCTCCTTCATAACGCATACGAAGGAGAAATTCTTATGTACATCTACGCTATGTATATACGGCTTCTGCCCATCCTATCCTCCAAATCCATTTGGGTTGGAGTATTTAAGGGCGGAAGCCCAACATTGTTATCTAATTCTTTAATCCTTAATTTGCTTTATTTTCAATTTCATGGCTTATTACTGCAACATCCTCACAACCTCCTTCATCTCCCTGTGAGCCACATACAGTGTGTAAGCCAGCATGAGATATGAGAGAGCTATGAAACCTCTGAAAACACTCATATACATCTCTATTGACGCAAGATGAACTCCCATCAAAAG
>WAJY01000102.1 GCA_015523645.1 Geoglobus sp.
CACGTTAAATGCAACAACATAGTCTCTGTCAGTCGTATATTCAAAATTAAAGCAGTGGAAGAATCCATAGCTGTTGTCTTTCTCGTTCAATTTGTCTTGAGCCTTAACGTACTCTCCTCTTGCATCACATCAAGGAAAGATCTGTGATGCATCTCCTGGACTTGCTGTTTTAACTTCAATACATCTACGCACATCTCGTTACTGTAATCAGGTTTCTAAACCTTCATACCACCAGAAGCCGGGATAGCAAACCTTTACATTGATCTCCCCAAGGATAGAAGCTTTTCCATCTGAAAAGCTGAATACCACAGAGTTCCAGCAAAAACAAGAGATCCAACTGTTATGAATCCTCTGAAAACTCCTTCTGAGTGTCCATATGAGATCAGAATCAGCCCAACAACTGTAGAAAAGAATCTTAATCCTAAGGCGGGGGAATAGAGATCCAGATACTCGACTATCATGCTGGAAATTCTTTCATATTTCCAGATCGTAATTCCAAAGTATACTATACATCCGGCAAGAAGTGTGGAAACTATAGCAACAGACCACCACGGAATTTCGAACTTATCAAACACAAGCCCCAGAACGGTGATATAGGAGAGATAATTGAAAAACTCTTTCGAAAGCCCCGGTCTGTAACCGTTTCGAGTAAAATCCACCAGGATTGCAATTTCAAGGACGAGAAGAGAAACAGATATGATAAATATTGATACAATCTGAATTTCACGTGCTCTATCCTGAAATTCAAGTCTTGCCATCCCTGTTATGTAAGAGAAAAGATATGAGAATAGAATGAAAGAATTGACCCATCTAGTCCTTCTTATCCTTTTATTAATGAAATTCCCTATATCCCTGTCGCACACCAGGATATTAAGATTAATGAGGGCAACGATAACCAGAGGTATGCCTATAAGTGTATAGGGCTCAAGATCCATGATTAAATTAAATGATAAAATTCAATATAAATAATTTGGGTTACATTATTCCTGCTTTTTTCAGTGCCTCTTTAATTTCAAATATCTCTTCTTTTATGATTTTCAGGTTGGATTCCATATAATCCTTTAAATCTGTACGCAGGAGGTCTATTTTTCCTCCTATCTCTTCCCTGGTCTTTTCTGATTCCTTCCTTATTGTCTTTATGGTTTCATCCTGCTTTTCAAGCATACTGTCTTGTTTCTCAAGCATCTTATCCTGCTTCTCAAGCATCCTATCTTGTTTCTCCAGCATCCTGTCCTGTTTCTCAAGCATTTTAAGGCCAACCTGAACGATCTTTGAAAGCTGGATGGTGTTAAACGAATTCCTGAAACTCTCCACATCTCCAACCTTTCCGGTGTAATCCTCAACCTTAATCTCATCAACAACGGCACTCTCAGGCCTGTACGTTTTAACAAATTCAACAAACTCTTCAATTTGCTCTTTCTCTCCTTCAACAAGGACTATTAAAGCCTCCTCGCCGTCTATATTTATATTTCTAGCTTCAAATCCCGGAATGTGAAGATATTCAGCCTCATTTAGCAAGAATAGACGATAGCCCACATCATGAACCTTTCCTTTGATAATGATTCGCTTTTTCATCCCTGCACCTTGTTCTGATATATTTTAAACGAGATATAAGCTTTTTCCTCGATGTTTCTCAGTCATTCACTTCTGGAACAAAATCTCAGTTTAAAGTATTGCATATGGATATCCCATTCCCCTCTCATTTTCAATCTTTCTCCGTCAAAAGCGATTCCAGTTCTTGAAGCATTTCCAATACTTTAAGGCCAAGAGGGGTAATGTAATACAATCTGTAAACCCGCAAACCCTTTCTATACTCCTCTGTCTGGACCAGTCCCATTTCAATCAGCTCATTCAGAGCATCGCTGACCTGTCGTTTATTCATCAATCTTTCGAGCTCGCTCCATCTCTTTTTTCCAGATTTTAATGCAAACAGTATTTTTAGATTCGACGGCCTGAGTATTGTTTTTATTGAATTAAACCTGTATATTTGCATTGAAACCTGTTTACATTTCTGTAATTTCTTATACTCATGTTGAGTTTTTAATAAACAACTTTAAAGACAGTTAAACATATATATTAATAAACCTCTATGACATGGTGTAGCAAATGAGAAATAGAGTTATAGTGGAACTGTAGAGCATCAACCTCCAGAATACATCACATTACTATCTGGTTCTGGAGGACATAGGTAGACAAGAACATCCTCGGAGGATGCAGAGTTGAGAAGCAATTTACTGGTCAAAGGAGAGCCTGGGACTGGAAAGACAAGGTTGATTCATCATCTTATCAAAGACTGCAAAAAGGTGGTGTGGATTTCCACCCTGAAATCGGCAGAAAAGGTCAGGAGTGAGTTCTCAAGATCTCTTGATCTCTACATTGTCGACACCCATACCTGGCAGAGACGCCCGGCTCATACAGAGAGAGATGTTGTAATTAAAAACCCCATGAATCTAAATGATGTTAGCCTCGCAATAAACAAAACAATTGAAATGGCGGGGAAGAACTTCTGCCTTGTTTTTGATTCTCTTTCCGGCCTGTTGCTCTATCACAAAGTGGGCAGCCTGATACATCTTCTGAGGGGTATGCTCGTTAAACTTGAAAATGTGGATGGAAGTGGGATATTTGCCTTAACAAAAAATGCCCATAAGCTTAACGTCGAAGTATCTCTTTCAATGATATTTGACAACGTGATTGAGCTTGAGAGAGAATACAGCAGTAATGGTGTGAAGAGAAGTATAAACATTATCAAGGTCTCAAGATATTTAAGTTACAGTCAGGTGGACTTCAGGATAGAAAGGGAAGGGATTGTATTCGATAGCCCAATAGACAGAGAACTGAGAGATATATTGGGGATATAGAATTCTGAAGTTGGGTTGACGCATCCGCTCACTCCAGTATTCTCACACCGTCTTCATCTATCTCTAGGCCGAATCTTCCGGTTAAATGGGATGTTCTGGTGGTTTTGATAACTCTAAGATATACCCCCTCCAACTCTTCATCTCTTTCCAGCAAGATTGCATTCCCCAGAGCATGCTGAACCGCAATTTCAAATGATTTCGAATGCATCCCTCTAACAGCATTGACAATACCAACGCTCTTTGTCCTGAGGATCCATCCATGAATTCTCTGTACGAGGTCATATGCTTTGGTCTCTCCATGAAGAAAAGCTATTGAAGAGATCGAATCCACAACAAATCTTTCATTCTGCATGAAAAATTTCTTTATGGTTGAAACGAGTTCATCATAATCTCTGGGATTCCCCTTGTATCTTTCATCCGATTCCTCTCTTCCCACAAAAAGATCAACAAACCTGAGCAAATTCTTTTCCTCAAATTTTGATGGATCCCAGCCCAGATCCTCCATGTTCAACCTTACATCAAATGGAGAATGATCTATGCAGAAGTAAGTGCATCTGAATCCATTTTTTGCCTGTGTGTAGGCAAACTGCTGGCATAGCACAGTTTTTCCAGTTCCAACATCTCCGAGAATTAGCAAGGCTGAGGGAATGGGTAATCCTCCGTTAAGGATTTCATCAAGTTCCTCTATGCCTAATGAGGCTCTAACCATGATGCCCATTAGTATGAAAG
>WAJY01000103.1 GCA_015523645.1 Geoglobus sp.
CTTTGAGGGTTCAATAAAAATCAAAAGGGGGGAGATAGTTGCTATAACCGGAGACAATGGTTCAGGAAAAACTAAACTGCTTAAGAGAATAGCAGTGGAGATGAGGGAATTAAAGCTAGATTTCGGTATTTCGCTTCAAAACCCTAACTATCATCTAACCGAGTCGAGTGTGATGAATGAAGTGCTCAGAAATGATACTTTAGAAAAATTTGGGCTGTTAATCATGAAAAACAGGCACCCACACTCATTGAGTCATGGTGAGGCAAAGAGATTGAGCATTGCAAAGATATTCAGGCATGAGGTTCTGCTTCTGGACGAGCCAACTGCAGGACAGGATCAGTTTTTCAGAGAGAAACTTCTGAATCTTCTAAGGGAGCATGAAAAAACAGCAGTCATCGCAACCCACGATGAGAATTTGGCTAAAAAATGTGACAGGATTGTAGAACTATGATTCTCGAGAATCTCAGAAAGGGATTAAGAGGTGGGGATTTAGAAGGGAGAACCGCTTTTCTTTCCTCAATACTCCTTTCCATCACAATCCATTTCTCATCATTCGATCCTCTCTATTCTTTTTCTGTAATACTCCTATGCTCTATTTTTTCTAGGGGAAGGAATCTAAATCTCATTATCGGATTCTTTCCATTCATCATGGCTATAATCTTTTCAGGTTTCTTTTTCAGCCTTGAGTTCTCAGCAAGGTCAGCACTTGCATTTGCAGGAATAATCTCCACGGGAGCGATTCTCTACTCCTCCAAAATTTCCGAGATTTCCTCTGCCCTCATCTCTCTAAAAATTCCGGAAAGATTCGTTTCAATTGTTACCATTGCAATATCCATACTTCCCCTGATGGTTTACGATATGGATGAGATATCCTTTGTTGTGGAAGAAAAAGGGTTGAAAAGATACTTCAAAATGCTCAAGGCTTTTGTTTCAACGTCAATTTTAAGGGCTATAAGTCTGTCTGAAGCGCTGTATTCAAAAAATTTTAATTACAAGGCTGTAGGTTGTTCAAGAAAGCCTAGAATTAAAGACATTATCCTTTTGAAACTATCTTTTCTTTTATTCTTGTCCACATTTCTACCAGTTCGCTCTTTTCTCCAGTGATATGGTATTTTCCGTCTCTCTTCTCCACAAATCCTCTTTTTTCGAGAAAGTCAAGTTGTGCTATGGTTTCGGTCATTATCAGGAAAAGCTGTTTCAGATCTGCAAAAAGAGACGTTGCAACTTCAAAAGCATTTTTCTTGTGTGCATTCTCAAATATCAAAAGACTTCGCTTTTCATATTCCTCCAGATGATTCCTTATGATTTTTCTGTAATCAAAAACAACATCACGATGTCCAGGATAGGCTCTGCTTATCTCAAGCTTGTAAAGGTTCTCCAATGTTTCCAGATATTGCTCTATAACGGGCATTCTCCTCTCCTCATCTATAGGCTCTATCATTGGATTTGGGGTTATTCCGTTGAGCATAACATCTCCAGAGAATATTGTGGATGTTTCCTTGTGGTAGAGAGCTATGTGACCGTAAGAGTGCCCAGGGACATGAATGACCTTCAAAACATCTCCATTTGCCTTGAGTGTGCCTCCAATTGCGCTGCACGAATCGCTAGCAATAACCAAGCCCTTATATACTCTTTCATAGTTTTCCATCATTCTTAAAGCCAGTCTATAGGGTAAGCCTTCACGCTGAAAGTGGATGTAAACTAGCTCAAGGTAACTTCTTTCAGCATCGTGAAGCTTCTTGCAGGCATTTCTGTGTGCGAATGCTTTTTTAAAGAGGTAAGCAGAACCGAAATGATCTGCATGGGGATGTGAGATGACGAGTTTTGCCGTATCAAAATCCAAGTCCAATTCCTTTAATGAATTTTCAAGTTTTTGAACAGACTCAGGTAAATTTATCCCGGAATCCAAAACGATCTCGCGATTTATTATGTAAATGTTTGTAGGTCCAACTGGGAAGGGGTTGTAAAGCTTTACAACTTTAACCTCCATCTAAGGAAAGTTTATAACTTTGGCATATTAACCTTACCACATGACTCTCAAAGCCCTGAAAGATGTAGTAAGGAAGATTGCAAGATCACCAACTGTAGATAAAAACTTGGTTAATGAAGTCGTTAAGGACATTCAGAGAGCTTTAATCAGAGCCGATGTTAATGTTAGACAGGTCAAGGAAATAACGGATGCCATAAAGAAAAGAGCATTGAGTGAAGAGCCATTGAAAAGTTTGAACCCGAGGGAGCACATAATCAGAATTGTTTATGAGGAACTGCTGAAAGGTGTTGGAGAGGGGCTTGAGATCCCCCTTGAAAAAGCAAGAATAATGCTTGTTGGATTGCAGGGGAGCGGTAAAACAACAACAACAGCAAAGCTTGCCAAGTATTTCAAGGATAGGGGAATGAAGACTGCTGTTATAGCTGGAGACACATGGAGACCTGCTGCTTATGAGCAATTAAAGCAGCTTGCAGAGAGCATTGATGTTGGATTTTATGGCAGGAAAGGTGAGAAAGATGCGGTGAAAATAGTCAAAAAGGGTCTTGAGGAGCTCAAAGACTATGACATGATCATAATAGACACTGCAGGAAGACATGCGCTTGAGGAGGATCTCATAAAGGAAATGATCGAGATAGAAAAGGTTGCAAAGCCCGATTACAAGTTTTTAGTGCTTGACGCAGCCATAGGTCAGCTTGCTTCAAAGCAGGCAGAGGCATTTCACAATGCAATTGGAATAGATGGAATCATCATCACAAAATTTGACGGAACGGCAAAGGGTGGTGGAGCGTTATCTGCTGCGAGGCTGATAAAGATCCCCATTGCATTCATTGGCTCAGGAGAGAGAATTGATGATCTTGACAGATTTGACCCTGCAGGATTCATTTCAAGACTTCTCGGAATGGGAGATATAAAAAGCCTCCTTGAAAAAATCGAGAGAATAACTCAGGAGGAAGAGCTTGATCCCGAGAAGTTCCTGAAAGGAGAATTCACATTAAAGGATGTTTACAAGCAGATTGAGGCAATGGGCAAGATGGGGCCGATAAGAAAGATATTCGAGATGCTTCCCCTTGGAATGAGCATGAAGGTCGATGATGAGGCAATGGACATGACTCAGGAAAAGATGAGGAGATTCCTTGTCATAATGGACTCAATGACCGAAGAAGAGATGATGAATCCGAAGATAATAGATGGCTCGAGAATAAGAAGAATAGCCATAGGAAGCGGAACGTCACCGCAGGAGGTTAAGGAGTTGCTCAAGTACTACAACACCATGAAAAGCCTGATGAAGAGGATGAAGAGGGGCAGACTGCCGATAAAGGGGATGAAGATGGGGTTCTGATCTCTTTTTTGAGTTTTGATTTTTTTGACTCGATGGTGGATTGAAAAAGGGTTTTAACTTTGGTTTTGGAAAAGTCAGGAGTGTCTTGTTTTTAAAGCAAGATGGCAATTTTTTATCTTTTCTCTGCGTTAATCTCTGTTGTGAACAGGAAAAATCTAAATATTTTATGTCGTGTATTTGATTTGAAAGTCTAAAGAAAAGACTGCGGGAATTGGAGTTAGC
>WAJY01000104.1 GCA_015523645.1 Geoglobus sp.
GCATTGTAAAATGCAAGGATGGTTTTGTTGCAATTGCAGCTTTCAGAGAGGATGAATACAGGGGTTTGTGCAATGCAATGGAAAGAGAAGACCTTCTGGATTTCATTGATTATGAGAAGAGAATTGAGAATGCTGGCAAGATCTATGACGCCATAGAATCTTGGGCTTCAGGGAGAAAGGTAGAGGAACTTTTAAGGTCAGGATTTGAGAATGGGTTCGCAGTTGCAGAGGTTATGAGCTCGGCAAAGATTCACTCAAGTGAGCACTACAATGAGAGAAGGGCTGTTTGGAAATATTTCGATCCACTTTATGAGGAGCTATGCTATCCATTTGCTTTGCATCTCAGCAAAACTCCAGGAAGTATAAGATGGAGCATGAGACCTGTTGGCTTTGACAATGATCATGTTTTTATGAGGCTTCTTGGTATTTCAGAGGAGGAAATGGAAGAGCTTTACAGAAAAGGTGTGATAGGAAAGTGGGATGCTAGTGTACCTACAACCGCACCACCTGATGGCAAGAAGGAGAAGGTGCTGTACTGAGGTGGTTGGGATGGGGCTTAAGGAATGGACCGATTTTGCGAGAGAAATAACAGATCCCAAAAAAGCCAAAGAAAAGCCTGAAGCTCTTGATGGTATAAGGGTTCTGGATTTGAGCTATGGCAGTTTCTCCGGGCTTTTTGCATCGTCTTTGCTTGCCGAATTCGGGGCAGAGGTTATCAGAATCGAGCCTCCTGAAGGAGACATAGCCAGAAAAATGAGCCCAGAGAACATAAAAATTAGGGATACGGGACTTGCATACATTGCCGAGGCAAGAAACAAATACCACATAACCCTTAACTTGAAAAAAGAGAGAGGAAGAGAGATTTTAAAGGAGTTTGTGGAAAAGAGCGACGTTCTTATAGAAACTTTCTCTCCAAGCTACATGGACACCCTTGGAATAGGTTACAACAACTTGCAGAGAATAAACAGCAAGCTGATCTATTGCGCCATACACACTCATGGAAGGAATGGCAAGTTATCCGAAAAAGCTGAAAAGGCTAGATTTGGAGATTATGACATAATATCTCAGGCTATGAGCGGATTTGCATACACAACAGGAATTCCTGAGGATTATGAGGAATTCCCAGAACATACAAGAGTGCCAACAAGAATGGGAAACTGGATGGGGTGGTATGCTGGAGGAGCTTTTGCTGCTCTCTCTATTATGGCTGCACTAATCTTCAGGGAGTTTAGTGGTGAGGGGCAATTCATAGACATAAGTCCAGCTGAAGCTCTGATGTGCCTGAATAACTATGCTCTTCAATTCTATCATCTTACAGGCAGAGTAATAGAGAGGAGTGGAAATTTTGAGCCTGCAGCATTTGCCTACAATTACTTTCGAGCAAAGGATGGCATGGTTTTCATAGCCGGCTACACGGATCCAAACTGGAAGGCTTTATGCAGGATAATAGGGAGAGAGGACCTTGTTGAAAAGTATCCAACAATAAAAGAGAGAACGAACCCCAAGAACTGGATTCCAATGACTAGGGAGGTTGAGAAGTTCACAATGAGACATACAAGAGAAGAGATTCTAAAGATATGGCTTTCATACAAGGGGGAAGGGGTTACTGTTGCTGGAGAGGTTCTTAAGCCAATAGAGACAATGCAATTCAACCACTGGTTTGAGAGAGGAGCTTTAATTAGATTCAAGGATAGAGACTATGGCGAATTGCTTGTTCAGGGCACCCCAGCTAAAATGAGCGAGACTCCTCCAAGAGTGAAGTGGATTTGCAGACCTGTGGGAGCGGACAATGGCTACATATACAGCAGGTTGTTAGGCATTGATGACAAAAATCTGGAGAAACTGAAAAAAGATGGCGTTGTTTAATTTTTTATTCAACATAAAACTTTTTGCTTGGAAATTTTTAATTTTTAAGGGAGAAAGAGTAAGACTGCTATTAATTTCAAAGGCGCGTTTAACCCCACCAAAACCTTCATAAACAAACAACGAGCATTGTGTTAAGCTAACCTAGAGCTTCTTAACCTGAGCCGGGGTTGCAGAGAGGCACTGCGCCGGCCTTGAGAGCCGGTGCCCGTTTCGGGCTCCTGGGTTCAAGTCCCAGCCCCGGCGTTAATTTTAGGCTTGTTAGCATGCAAAGCATGAATGTCAGTACCTCATGTCTATAACCTCTCTGTCCTTCTCAAGCCTTTCAACAATCCTGATTTCATTTGGTGAAATTAACAAGGCATTTTTCACTACATTCTCCAGCCTTTTCAGGTCTGCTTCCTTCCCTTCAACTTCTATTTCCAGATAATCTGTTCCTTTCTCGGTTCTCTTTATAACAGCCCTGAATCTCCCAGACAATTCTGGAAAGCTCTTTAAAATTAAGGCAAGCTGTGAGGGATAGAATTTTACACCCTTCACCTTGTACATTTCATCTGTTCTTCCAAAAACACCCTTAGGCATTGTCAGAGTTCTTCCGCAATCACACTCAAATCTCTCTATCATGCTCAAATCACCAGTTCTGAATCTCTGCATGGGCATCGCCTCTTTGTTCAAATGAGTGACCACAACCTCTCCTCTCTCCCCACCTTCTAAAACCTCCCCTGTGTCAGGATCTATTATTTCTACATAGCAAAATTCATCCATTACATGCAATCCATTCTCATACCTGCACTCGCATGCAATCGGAAGACATTCAGCCATTCCATAGTAATCTACTGCAACTATGCCATCAAAAGCATCCTTCACCTTTTCTCTGTATCCTTCAACAGATGTGAAAGGCTCTCCTGCCGCCACAAACAACTTGATTCCTTCTAAACCTTCATTGGCAAGTTTTAGGGCGAAGCTCGGATTTGATATCAGAACAGTTGGTTTTGCGATCTCTGCTATTTCTAATGCCCTTTCGGTCGATCCTGGACCAAGAGGTATTGCCTTTGCTCCAAGCTTCTCAACACCTCCATGGAAATTTAAACCTGCTATAAATATGTGATAGCTAAATGTAATCATCACAACATCGTTTTTCTCCATTCCAGCATTCAAAAAAGCCCTAGCATTGACTGAATCGATAACTTCGATGTCCTTCGATGTCTGAAGGATTGGAATGAGTCCCTTGCCTGAAGGGGAGAAATTAATTCTCACCACATCCTGACTCATAAAACCTCCATATGGTTCACTTTCAAACAGCTGGTTCAACTCGCTTCTTGTGGTGAATGGAAGCTTTTGGAAATCCTTTTCGCTCTTTATGTCTTCTGGTTTCAGGTTTGCATCATCAAATTTTTTTCTGTAGAAAGGATGGAGATAATTCCTTTCAAGCTGTTTTCTCAAAGTTGCTAGCATGATGGGATTTTTGATAAAACCATTTAAAAAATTTGGGAATACCTTAGTTAACGAAAAATATTTAAAGTCTCTATTAATCATGATAAAACGAGCAGGAGGGGGGAGATATGTTTACGAGAAGGCAGTTTTTGGTGATGGTTGGTGGTGCAACCTTATCAGCCCTTCTTGGAGGTTGCGCACAGCAACAGCCAGCAAAACCAACGCCAACTCCGGGAACACCAACTCCAACTCCGGCTGGAACTGCAACACCAAAGCCGGTGGGTAAGTTTACACTTCCAGCACTCTTTGATCTCTCCGGACCAACCTCTGGAGTTGGAGTTCCGTATTCTCAGGGAGCTCAGAACTGTGCAAGGTGGATTAACGAGAAGGAAGGTGGAATTCCGGGTGTTGGAACACTCGAACTGGTTGGAACTGACTATGGATACAAGGTTCCCGAGGCTGTCTCTGTCTACAACAGATACAAGTCCCAGTACAATCCATCTGTTATAATTGGATGGGGAACTGGAGATACAGAAGCTCTCTCAAAGTTTGTTGCTCAGGACAAGATAGTTTACATCTCAGCAAGCTATTCCTCACATCTCGACGATCCATCAAAAACACCCTACAACTTCTATCCGGTAGCGAGCTATTCAGACCAGGCAAGAGCCGCTGTAATGTGGATGAAGGAGTGGTGGGATGCTGAGGGAGAGAACAGAGCTCCAAAGCTTGTCTGTGCCTATGACTTCAATGCTGCATACTCCAGAGCTCCAATAAAGGCAATAAAGGACATAGCACAAAGCCTTGGCTTTGAGATAGGACCAGACCAAAACGTTGGATTGAGAGCTACAGACACGTCATCGCAGGTTCTGGCTATGAAGGATTATGGGGCAGACTTTGTGTGGTTTGGCAACACAGTTGGATCGGCAGCAGTTCTTGTGAAGGACATAAAGAAGTTCGATCTTGGTGCCATACTTGTCATCAATCAGTGGGGACATGATGAGAACCTGATTAAGCTTGCAGGGGAGGCAGCAGAGGGTGTGCATGGAGCTACCGGGCACTACTACTGGGGATTTGAGAGTGAAGCTCCAGGGTTGAAGACGTTGAAGAAGTCCATAGATGAATATGGACCTCATGACGAATTCCCAGCCTCACCTTTCATAAGAGGCTGGCTCAATGTCAGAACAGCAGCACTAGCATTGGAAGATACGATGAAGAAATTCGGAGAAATTACCGGTGAGAATGTTAAAAAGGCAATGGAGTCATGGAAGGACAAGACCATTGAGGACAACATCTCACCACCTGTCACCTACACATCCACCGACCACAGACCGACAACAAAAACCCTGATACTGAAGATCGAGAACGGAAAGTATGTGATGGCAAGCAAGGGATGGGTAGAAATAGAGAGGAAGCCCGAATGGCTCGGCTGGTAATCTGCTGAAAAGGAGGTAGCTTGGAAGTGTTAATTTTAAACAATGTTGAAGTTACTTTTGACCCTTTTATTTTAGTTATTAAGGGCGTTTCAATGGAGATTCCTGAAGGGAGCATTGTGGCGATTCTTGGTGCAAACGGTGCTGGAAAAAGCACGATACTGAAAGCAATCTCTGGCGTTATTAGAATGGAAAGGGGAAAGGTCACACATGGTTACATAGAGTTCAACAGAAGCAGAATTGAAAACAAAGCCCCAGAAGAGGTGGCAAAGAAGGGAATAATCTACGTCCATGAAGGCAGAAGTGTTTTCGAGGAGCTTACAGTTGAGGAAGACCTTCTCGCTGGACTCTATGGAAGAAGATCGTTTGATCCTAAGGATGCTCTTGAATTTGTCTACAACTACTTTCCAAGGCTCAAAGAGAAAAGGAAAGTGAAGTCAGGATTGTTAAGTGGTGGAGAACAGCAGATGCTGGTTATCGGAAGAGCTCTGATTTCAAAACCAGATGTTCTTCTTCTGGATGAGCCATCTCTTGGCTTGGCACCAAAAGTTGTAACTGAGGTATTCAAGACGATTAAGCAGATAAACGAGGAAGAGAATGTGACGGTTGTCCTGGCAGAGCAAAACGTGAGAAAGGCATTGGAAATAGCAGACTACGGATACGTTATAGAAGGGGGTAGAGTCGTTCTTCACGGCTCTGCTGAAAGGCTTAGCAAGAATCCAGACGTTCAGAATTACTATCTTGGAATTGGAGAATCTGGAAGAATAAGCTATCAGGATATAAAGTCATACAAAAGAAGAAAGAGGTGGATCTCTTGAAGACGATACTTGAAGTTAAAGATGTTTATCTCTATTTTGGTGGTGTTACGGCTTTAAATGGTGTTAATCTCAAGCTAAAAGAGGGTGAGATTCTCGCCCTTGTCGGTCCAAACGGGAGTGGTAAGACGAGCTTGCTCAACTGCATCTGTGGATTTTACAAGCCTCAAAAAGGGAGAATAATTTACAAAGACAGGGACATAACAAAGCTTCCACCCCATGCAAGAGCTGAGATTGGGATAGGTAGGGTTTTTCAGACACCCTACATATTTCATGGAAGTGTGATTGACAACATCATGGTGGGTTATGTAACCAAGCAGAAAAACCCGTTTAAGCTGATGAGAATGAAATCGGCTGTGGAGGCTAGAGAAATGGCTGAAAGGCTAATCGAATTTGTGGAGCTTGAAATGTACAGAAAAAGCGAAGCTCTCGGTTTGCCAATGGGGATAAGAAAGAGGATAGAACTGGCTAGGGTTTTAATGTGGAATCCGGATGTCTTACTGTTGGATGAGCCAACATCTGGATTGAGCATTGATGAGAAGAGAGACATGGCTAGATACATACTAGAGCTCAATGAGGTTCATGAAAAGAGCATTTTGCTTGTAGAGCATGATCTATCTCTTGTTCATGACATAGCTGAAAGGGTTATTGTCATGGATGCTGGCGTTGAGATAGCTGAAGGCTCTCCCCAAGAGGTTGTGAAGAATCCTGAGGTCATCAAGGCTTACCTAGGTGAGTGATATGGATGAACCCGAGAACCTTCCTGGATGGGTTAAAGAGGCTTTAGAAAATGCTCCAGAGGAGATTGAGACATACATTTACGGTGAGGACATAGATGTTGAGATTTCTGAATATGACACTTTCCCAAAGCTCCTCCTGAAGAATTCAAGGGAAATGGGAAATGAGACTGCATTAAGAAAGAAGGATCACGGAATCTGGAAGAGAATAACTTGGAGAGAGTATTTGGAGAATGTAAAGAAGTTCTCACTCGGACTCATTGCTCTTGGTTTTCAGGAGGGAGACAAGATAGCATTGATCGGTGACAACCGACCAGAATGGCTTTATGCTTATCTGGCTGCAGAGGCTGCAAGAGGCATACCATTCGGTGTTTATCAAGACAACCTGCCAGAGCAGCTTTTACCGCTGATAAACAACAGCAATTCGAGATGGATTTACTGTGAGGATCAGGAGCAAACTGACAAGGTATTGAGCATACTTGACGAGATTCCTGAGGTTAGCAAGATCATAGTAAAGGACTGGACAGGAATGTGGAGATACAGAGACAACCCGGTGTTGATAAGTGTTGACGAAGTGATGAAAATGGGGGAGGAGCTGGAAAAAAAGGAACCGAAACTTTTTGAAGAAAATGTAAATTCACAGACAAAAAATGATGTTGCGTGTTTTGCCACATCCTCAGGAACCACAGGCGTTCCGAAATGCATAATGCTCAGCTATGAGAACATGATGTTTATGGGGTTAGCCTTGCAGAAGGTCGTTTCAATGAGCACTGCCGATGATTACTTCTCCTTTCTTCCACTGGCATGGATTGGCGAGCAAATGATGGTTTTTTCATGCGGTCTGACCGTTGGATTCAGAGTAAACTTTTATGAGGAACCTGAAACTGTTAATAGAGACCTGAAGGAGCTTGGTCCAACAATAATGTTTGGTCCTCCGAGAATCTGGAGAGATATGCTTGCAGAGGTGCAAGTCAAGATCGCTGATGTTGGATGGTTGAAAAGGAGAGTCTTTGATATTTCAATGAAAATCGGTTATGATTGTGTTGACAGGGAATTCAAGAGGGAGAAGATACCGTTTCATCTGAGCCTTGCAAGAAAAATTGCCTATTATCTTGTTTTCAGACCTATTTTGGACAAGCTGGGATTGAAAAGAATCAGGCATGCTTTTACAGGCGGTGCTCAGGTTTCCATAGACGATTTCAGGATGCTCAGAGCGATGGGGGTGAACATGAAGCAGATTTATGGACAGACAGAGATCTCGGGAATATCATGCTTGCATAGAGATGGAGATGTAGATCCATGGACAAGTGGAAAACCACTGCCAAGAACTGTAATAGCAATAACAAAGAATGGAGAGATCATATCTAAAAGTCCGGCTGTCATGCTTGGCTATTACGACAGACCGTATGAGGAGGATGTTGTTAATGGGTGGCTCTACTCTGGAGACATGGGAATGGTTGATGCAAAAGGACATCTGGTTGTTGTTGACAGAATGTCCGATGTTATTACCCTGGCTGATGGAACAATTGTTGCCCCGCAACACCTTGAAAACAGGCTGAAGTTTAGCCCATACATAAGGGAGGCTATGATACTGGACAACAACAGACCCTACATCACCGCAATACTCAACATACACTTCGAAAACGTGGCAAAGTGGGCTGAGGAAAACAACATTCCTTTTACAGGATACCTAGACCTTTCCCAGAAGGATCAGGTATACGATTTGCTTGAAGGTGTTGTGAGAGAGGTTAACAAGGATTTGCAGGAGTCTATGAGAATAAGGAAGTTTGTCTCTCTATACAAGGAATTCGATCCTGATGATGAGGAAATGACCAGGACGAGAAAGCTAAGAAGGGGACTTATAAGGGAAAGATACAGAGATCTCATTGAAGCCCTTTACACAGATGCAGAGGAGGTTGATTTTGTTGGCGAGATAAAGTATGAGGATGGCACAAGAGACCAGATTAAGGTTAGGATGAAGATTAGGAGGGTTGAGTGAAATGGTTCTGCTTGAAAAACTCATACTGGGTCTTGCAGCTGGAACGATTTACGGCGTTATGGCTCTCTCCTTTGTCTTGATCTACAGGGTTGGGAAGATAGTCAACATCGCTGTTGGAGACATGGTTTTGCTAGGCTCCTATCTAATATTTGCTTTTTCAGGCTTGAGATTAATCGGGAACCCTGCCATGAACCTTCTCCTTGGGCTTGTAATGGCATCTTTTGTCGGGCTCATAATCGCAATAGCAACTGAGAGATTTCTGATGCGCCCACTCTATGGACAATCAATTCTGGCGCTCATAATGATGACAGTTGCGCTTGGAATGATACTCAGGGGCTTTACGATTGTCGAATGGGGAACAATCCTGAGAGTCTTTCCCGGGCAACATGAAGTTTTTCCGCCAGTTCCACTCAAAGTGGGAGTGATAGAGATACCATATGTTTATATTTGGAGCACAGTTGGGTCTTTGATCATTTTCGGATCTTTTCTCTATCTCTTCAGGAAAACTTTATTTGGATTTGCCATGAGGGCTGTATCGCTGAACCCTGAGGCAGCAGCAACTCATGGAATTAGCATCAAGAGAATATATACATACACTTGGATGATTGGCTATGTTGCCGCATTTCTCGCAGGACTGGTTCTTGGTGCAATAAACGGGATAAATGTGACAATAACATACCTGGGACTTGCTAGAGCTTTGCCAGCAGCACTTATTGGAGGGCTTGATAGTCCTGGAGGAGCTATGCTTGGTGGTCTTCTGTTGGGCTTGATAGAGCACAGCATAGGCACGTATCTCAACATGTTCATACCGGGAATTAGAGACATAGTTCCCTACATAGTGCTTTTGATAGTGCTTATAGTGAAACCATACGGATTGTTTGGAACTGAGAGAATTGAAAGGGTGTGAAGTGATGAGAGGGTGAGAGATATGAGCGAATCTAGACCATGTGGTGTGATAAAGGAAAGCTATGAAAAGGATATGGCTTTCTTTGAAAAACCATTCCATTATTTTGCAATTGGAATTCTAACTGCCATTCTCCTCTTGGTTCCCTACATGCTTCCCGAGTTCTATGTGAACATACTGATGCTCATAGCAATCTTTGGCATCGCCATAATGGGGCTAAATCTCCTAACAAATGCATATCTTTTCTCGGTTATGCATGCAGCACTTATGGGTGTGGGAGCATTCACAACAGCCTTCATTTCCCAGCAGGTTCCATTTTACATAGCAATTCCGATATCAGGAATAATGGCTGCTTTGGTCTCTGTCTTCTTTGGACTTCCATCACTAAGAATCAAGGTTTTCTATCTTCTGTTTTCAACAACAGCTGCACAATTTATAATAGAGTGGATTCTGAACTGGCTGACAAGAGACATTCCGGGAAGTGCGGTTTACACATCTCCAATTGCCATAGCAAACCACCAGTTTACAATGCCTGAAAAGTATTATCTATATTTGACTATAACCGCGATTCTAGCATATTTAATAGCCCACATTAACAGAACCCCACTTGGCAAGGCAATGGTTATGATGGCAGAGAAAGACTATGCAGCCCAAGTACAAGGAGTGAACCTTCTGAAGTTCAAAACACTTGCATTTGCAATCTCAGGCTTTTATGCAGGTGTTGCAGGATCGCTGTGGAGCTACCTGCTTGGACTAGTCACTCCAGAGCACTTTCCCTTTTTGATGTCATGGGAGCTTCTTGGTGTGGGAGTTATTGTTGGAGGACTAGGTAGCTACGTTTGGGGATCAATTCTGGGTTCGATAATGATCATTGTAGTTACACAGCTAACAACAATCATCGTCTCAGCCTTAGCCCCACATCTTCCTTGGCTTGGAGCATCTGCATTTGGACTCAGAGCTTTGATGTACGGTGTGATCATAGCTTTAATCCTGATACTAGAGCCACGTGGCTTGGCAAGTCTGCTCAGAAAGGTGAAGAGGTACTTCGATCTCTGGCCATTCTCCTATTGATCAAAAATACCAATTTTTTATGAATATCCTTTTCTCCAATTTCGTCTAAAATTTGGTAATTGCTGTCTATTTCTTGGATTGATTTATTACCCAAATACCTCCTGTTTTCCGATAATCTTGTCTATCCCCAATAAGAATAATTTTTCTTTTATTCTTCTCGCTTGAATTCCCCGTTCTCAGAGAGCAGTGTTTTAAGAAACGCTCTAAATCTTGGAGTAAGCTCGTTATTGTGGTATTTTCAAGGTAACAACCTTTAGTAATTATAAAAGCCAATAAACTCTTCAGCCATTTTTACAAGGATTTCTCCGTTTTCAGATTTCATTTTGGTTTTATTCATCACAACCAACTTTTTTCTGGAGTTTTCAGAATTCTTTTAAAAATGAAAATAGCTAAATTCATGGTAGGAAAGTATAAAAACATTCACAAACAAGGCTTTTCTAATGCACAAAGCATTGAGAATTGTGCTGGTTATTTGTCTCACCCTCATCCTCATTTTCCCTACTCGCGCTGCTGTGATCACAGGTAAGGTTTATTCTTGGGACACATTTGAACCCCTAAAAAAATGCATAGTTGTGATAAACACAACTCCCGAGCAGAGAATTATTGCGATAAATGGAAGCTATTACTTTCAAGTTCAACCTGGAACGTACATCCTTGAAGTTTTTTATCCAGGCGACCCACCTCTTTATGCAAACGAGACAATAGTTGTTAAAACAAATGGAACGTACAGAATTGACATACTTGCACAGCCTGTTATAGAGGAGGTAAATCTTTCTGTTCCAGAATTAAATTTTGAGATAGATGAAAAAGCCAGATGGAACAACATTCTCATTCCGATCTTTCTTGTCTCTTCTCTGGCTATCTTTGGAGTTTATTATTACATTTCAAAGAGAAGAAAAAAGGATGAGGAGACTAGAAGAGAAGAAGAAAGTCTGCCAGATGACCTAAAAGAGATTCTGGAGATAATAAGAAGGCATGATGGAAGGATAACCCAGAAGGAGCTGAGAAAGATTACGGGATTTAGCGAAGCAAAGATGAGTCTGATGATTGCAGATCTTGAAAGGAGGGGATTGGTTGAGAGGGTTAAAAAAGGGAGAGGTAACATAATTTTCCTTAAAGAGTAGCGATGTTCCTGTAAATCCTCACTGCCTTCTTCAACTCTTCTATGTAAACGAACTCGCTACTCGAATGAAGATTCTCTCCTCTCGGTCCTAAATAGAAAGCTGGAATTCCCTTTACTCTAACATGCCTTATGTCTCCAACACCAAGAGACACAACAGCCTTTGGATTCATTCCTTCCTTTTCAATAGCTCTCTTCATTATTCCAAGAAGTTCCATGTCTTTTTGCTTTGGCACATCGTCAAAATAAAAACCGAAGGGCTTCAAAAATCCGTTCAATTGAATATCAACACCCTCATACCTGATGATCTCCTTTATCTCCCTAGGATCTAACCAAGGAGCTAACCTTATGTCAACCTCGATCTCGCATTTATCAGGCACAACATTTCTTTTCACCCCTGCCCTGATTATTGAAGGATTGAAAACGGCATTACCATTTCCTCTGAATTCAAATTCAAAACCCATTTTCTTTATCTTTTTCTCATACCAACTTCCAATTCCTTCTATTTCAGAAAATTTGTTCACAGAATCAATTATTATTTCAGCACTTCTGTATACCGCGCCTTTTTTAATATCTGCCATTGCTGTGTGTCCAGAC
>WAJY01000105.1 GCA_015523645.1 Geoglobus sp.
TAATAGGGAGAGCCAGCAAAGAACCTCTCTTTTCAAATTCATATCTCAATAGATCTTTCTTCAACAAACCAATACCATGTTCTCCACTTGCAGTTCCTCCCAAATCGATTGCAATTTTCCCAATCTCTTCAAATAGTTTTTTTACAAGCTCTTCTTCCTCTTCAGAGCTCAAAACTACTCTTGGATGTATGTTTCCATCACCTATGTGCCCAAAAACGTAAAGGGGAACTTTGTATTTCTCCTTAATCCTCTTCATCTCTTTCATAAGCCGGGGTAATCTGCTTGGTGGCAGTGTTATATCCTCTGAATAGGATGCATACTCGCATGTGTTTATTATCACCGAAGTCGCTCTTTTTCGAAGCATGAAAACCCTTTCTGAGTCATCTTCTGAAAGATCTGATGAAGTGAGGATGGCACCGCAACTTCTGAATATTCTCTCAACCTCATCACAAACTCTGTCTATTGACTCTCTTGTTGAATCAATCTCCACAATTAATGCAAGTTCTGCCTTTTCTGGGACTCTGAAGTCAACAAATGGGGATACAAGCTCCATTGTATCTCTGTCTACAAATTCCATGGATAAGGGTCTGATTTTGTGCTGCCTCAGGCTTTTCAGCACCTCTATACCACTCTCATAATCTGAAAAAAACGCAACCATTTTTCTTACAGCTTCTGGCAGAGGCCATATCTGGAGAGTGCTCTCGACAATTACACCCAGCGTCCCCTCACTCCCAACAAACAATCTAACCAAATCATATCCTTGCCTGCACTTCACAGTCTTACAGCCAAGAGACAGCAGGTCTCCAGTTCCAATGACAACCTTGAGTCCGAGAACCCAGTCCCTTACGGTGCCATATTTTGCTCCTCTAATGCCACCGGCACCTGATGCAATTGCTCCACCAATTGTGGAGACTGCTGAAGATGTTGGATCAACTGGAAAATAATGTCCATGCTTTCCAAGCATTTCATTCAGCTCATCCATCCTCACTCCAGGCTCAACAACAGCATATCCATCCTCTATATTGATCTCAATGATTCTGGACATTCTCTGCATATCCAAGGCAATTCCACCGTAGGGAACAACAGCCCCAGTTAGGCTTGAAAGCCCGCCTTGCGGGACAAGAGGAATCTTGTATTTTCTGCAGAATTTAACCGCTTCAATCACATCTCTGGCATTCTCTGGTAGAACCACAGCCTCAGCGTAACCCCTTATCTTGTCAGGATCTATGCTGTGGGCTATTAAATCTATTTCATCTGTCAAAACCTTCTCTGAACCAATAACAGACCTCAATTCAGCCAATTTTTGCCCATCCAAGTATTTTCTAAGATTCTCCTTACTGAATGCAGCCACCATAAAAAATTATAAAAATCACCAGTTGTACAGGCTCTCCTTCAAAATCATCTTTAGATGCTCGATTTTTACCGGTATGGGGCTTAGAGCAAGCAATCTCTGTATCTTCATTCCACCCTCTGCAAGCTCATCTATGTCCTTTTCACTGAAACCAACCTCAGCTAACCCAGACGGCATGTTTAGATCCTTGAAGAGCTTTATAATCGCATCCTTCACCACCAAAGCAGCCTCTCTAACTGGCATTCCTTCCACATTTTCTCCCAGCAAGGATGCTATTTTTGCAAGCTTTTCAGGAACTGCAGGTGCTATGAATTCAATTGCTGCAGGAGCTGTCAAAATAACAGTTAATCCGTGAGGCAAGTCGTGTCTCCTGCCCGCTATTGGATACGCGAGAGAGTGGGGTATGTGCACACCGGCATTTCCAAAAGCACCACCAAGATGTGAGGCGAGAAGCATGTTTCTCCTTGCTTCAAGATCTAATGGGTTGTGATATGCTCTTCTTAAATACTTTCCCACGAGTTCGATGCTTTTCTCAACGAATATGTCAGAAATCGGGTTTGAACCGATGTAAACCGGTCTTTTGTCTGGGGTTTCAGGTCTAGGTCTTGCATAGTATGGAATTGCAGTATAGCATTCTATGTCGTGCATGAGAACATCAAGCCCTGTTGTTGCCGTATAATAGGGATCTAGAGTTGTTGTAACCACCGGATCAAGAAGCGCATAGGATGGCAGGAGATAGGGTGATGATATCCCAACCTTGAGCTTCTCCTTTACCAGATCAACAATGGCAACTGGCGTGTTCTCACTTCCGGTTCCAGCGGTTGTTGGTATGGCTATGAGTGGCTTTAAAGGACCCGGTACAGCCTTTCCCTTTCCTGTAGGCGGGGCAACATAGTCTTTAAAGTCGCTTGTTGGATATGTTGTGTAGAGATTGATCATTTTTGCGGTATCTATTGAAGAACCGCCGCCTAAGCCAATAAATCCGTCAAAATCCTTGTCTTTTGCAAACTCAATTCCCTTCATAACCTCTGTGTCGAGGGGTTCTATGTGCGCACCATCCCATATTGTTGCCTTTATCCCTTCTTCCTCAAGATATTCCTTCACCAACTCGGGCCACTTTGTATTTGTGTTGAGATTCTTGTCCGTAACTATCAGGACATTTTTCATTCCAAGTCTCTTTGCCTCGTATCCAACCTCTGAGAGAACACCCTCTCCGAATTTTACAAGCACATTCCTTACTGTAAAAACAGTGTCATTTGGCGAATAATACAACTGCCTAGCCATCTCATCACCTCCTTCTCAAATAACTTAAATTAAACCCATTTAAATATTCCTGGGTTTTTATATCACCCATGTGCAATGA
>WAJY01000106.1 GCA_015523645.1 Geoglobus sp.
AAGGTGTAGTTTCCTAAAATTATTTCCCGCCAATCGAAGCACCTCCAGTGGTAACCCAAAACTCCTTCAGGTGGAAGCTTTCTCAGAAAAGCCTGATAAGGAGACTCCAGCTCATCTGAATTAAGACTCATGTGAGGTCTTTCGCAATTATACCAATCTACAAACTCATCCATCGTATCGAGATACCTTATTTTAGCCTCCAGAGTCCAAAAACCTCTCAATCTTACCATTCGTTTAGGATGATTTACTCTTGCAATGATATGTCTAATCTCATTCCAGCAAGAAACATCTCGAATTTCGAGACACCATTAGCCTCCTTCTCTTCAGAAGAAGTGTAGAAATGAACTCCTCTGTCTGTTAAAAATTGATTCTGGTTTACCATAATCATCCATAGCTTCTTTTAGTACCTTTATGGCATTCTCAATGGTTGCATTTTCAAATACTCCGTAACCAACTACTAAACGGGATGTATCATTTATTGTCTTGATCAAAACTATTTATACTAAAAATAACAATCACGATTTGTGGGCAGAAAGCGAGTTTACGAAGTTGTAAAACACTTACCAACAGAAGAGCTCGATAAAAGGATTAGAAGGCTTGAAAAAGACAAGAGGATTCTAAAGAGGCTCTACTTCATAAGACACCTTTACAGAGGAATGAGCATTGAGGAGTCTGCCGAGTTAGTAGGAATTACCAAGGCTACAGGTTATTCATGGCTCAAGAGATGGAATTTCAGCGGTTATGAAGGCTGTTCCCGAATTTGGTGGAGGAAGTTCCTCTAAACTTACAGAAGGACAAAAAGAAGAGCTGAGAGAAATGCTCAAGGAAAAGGATTTCTGGACAACGAAAGAGGTTCAAGAGCTAATTGAAGCGAAATTTGGACTTTTTCTCTTTTTGGCAGGTAAGGAGAATTCTAAAATCTTTTGGGAATGAAATACGCTAAACCCTGTAAAAAGGATTACAGGAAAACCTGATGACGCTGAAGAGACTTTAAAACGCACGTGCGAAACTTGGATGAAGCTGGAATTAGCGATGACATCCTAGGATACATCGATGAGATAGCTGTTGAAGCTAACGCAAAGTAAGCCTGTCAGAAGAGTGGCTACATACGTAAAAGCTAAAGTTTCGGGATTCTACAGCCTGAACGGAGAGAGCTTAGTAGAATTTCCTGAGAGTAATAAGGCTGAAGACTTCATATCTTTTCTCAGGAAAATCAGAGATATAAATCCCAGGAAAAGGATTGTAATCGTTCTCGACAACTTTAGGACGCATCACGCGAAGAAAGTGAAAGAGGAGGCTGAGAAGATGAACATTTCACTAGTTTACCTTCCTCCTTATTCTCCAGATTTGAATCCAATTGATAACATCTGGAAGAGTGTTAAGAAGCTCGTTTCAGAAGTATCTCTTTTGGATATAGAAGAACTTAAAGAAACAATTGCTAAGGCTTTCAAAAAGTTGGCAGGGTCGATATCATTTGCTATGGGCTGGATTGAGAAGTTCTTGGGTTATAAGTTTAAGATGTTATGCACTTGACTATAAATAGGCTATTATCCATTTTCCATTTATAATAAAACTAGTCTATGCCACAAGCTCATTGAATGCTTTCTTTCGTAGCATATCCACTTCTTTCTCTTCTTTCTGTTTTTTCTTCCTTAGAATAGCTAACATCCTCAACACTTCATGGATTTTGTTCTTGCATTGTAACTTCTCTCTTTCAGTATTTTTGCAATACAATTGCATTACAACTGTATTCTTTGTACGCGTCTTTTACGGCTTTTATTTCTTCTTCGGATAGATTTTTTAAGTCTATCCAGCATTCCTAGCTCAGGAATTCCCCAGTTTCCTGTATTGCCTGTATATCTGATTTACTCTTCTTGCTGAAATTTCTTCAATCTCTGCTATTATTCTGGTTGGTGTTCCTTTCTCTTTTTCCCTGATTATCCATTTTATCACTTTCTCGTAAAGTTTGACACAAAGGTTCGTTGAACTGGGAAATGGTTTTGGGAAAAGACAAAACTACATGCTAAGTTTGATGAGAAGACAAAAGAACGGACTAGAAGAAAAGATGAAAATCAAGAAAAAGCAGAATCTCAATCATGCAATTATCAGCTTAATTTAGGGTCATTCCCAAATCACACCTCAGCCAACATCTACAACGCCTTCTTTTCTCTAAATCCCAGAGCAACAACTATCCCAACCAGAAGGACATTCATAGCTACAAACAACAATACAGATCTCCTCGTATATCTATGCAATTTCCTCAATCCAAATGATTTAGCGAGCTTGAACACATCCTCCATAGCGGATCTAACAGCTTTGAACTCCTACCATCTCTGCAATAAATTCATCAGCTTTGCCTTTAAAGCCTTAAATCTCCTCCTCTCCTCAATCAGGTTCTTTGAGCAGAAAGTACTCAAAGGATAGCTCAGCATTCGATCCAATCTTTCAATGTCAAAGTTCTTCCTTTGAAAGATCAGAGGAACGATCCTGTATTTGTTTATTCCAATCAGATAATTTCTGTAAGCGTGAAATCCCTTGTCCATCATGATAACGTCTCCTCTTAAGCTCTTCCATAATCTCTCTGAAGATCTTAGCCTCATGCTTATTTGCTGGATGCAGCAAGAAGAGCAAAGGTTTCAGAGATGGATATTCCAAAACTAAAGTCAATTTCATACCCACAAACATTCCTTTCGCCGAATATCCCCATTTGTAGTCTTTTCCTTCCATATCTACCTGTTTTACAGGCTTCCTGAACCAGTTTACGTCAACACTCACATCAGTGCAATCAACGATTATGCGAGTGTTTCTCGCCCTTCTCTTTGTAACAGAGTTCAGAATTCTTAAAATCATAG
>WAJY01000107.1 GCA_015523645.1 Geoglobus sp.
AAAATCGATACTCCTAGCCAACATCGCTCCTTATGGAGCTACATCCCTTGTCATTAGACTCACTGACAGACATTACCTAGCTTTAGATGAATTTGAAGCTGAGGATTTTTACAACGCATTTACACTTGCAAAAGATTATCTCTCCAAAACCGATCATGAGTTTGCGACAATTTCAATGAATTATCTCAAGCCAGCTGGTAGTTCGATAACCCATCCGCACATTCAGGTAGTCTCATCCCCATTCCTCTTTGACTACCAAGAGAGAATTGTCGAAAGTGCAAAGCTTTATTTCAGAGAAAAGGGAAAGAGTTTCTGGAACGATTTTTGGACACATGCAAAGAATTTGAGGATAGGTGAGAGGCTATGGAGGTGGTTCTGTCCATTTGCACCCAGGGGCTTTTATCATGTTTCAGCCTTCATCGAAAGAGGACTTTTGGAAATGGATGAGGAATTGAGGATGCTATCTGAAGGGATTGTATGTGCATTGAAAGCCTATTCTAAAGCGGGCTTTAATTCCTTCAACTTCGGATTTTTTGCTCCAATGGAAAGAAAGGAATACATTCCAGCGCTTTTTGACATTGTTGCAAGGTCGGTTTTTGACAAATACTACTGGAATGACATTGCTGGAATAACAAAGATATATGATGAGGCTTATACAGACAAAAAGCCAGAAGAAGTTGTAAAAGAAATAAAAAAATATTTCAATCTTCAATCTTAGATCTCAGCTCTTCAATTAACCTCTCAATATCCCCGAGATCCTTGAACTCCCACTCTTTTTCCTCAACGCCCGCAAGAGCCCAGAAAAGTCTTGCTGTCACAGCCATGAGTTTGCCCGCATATCCAGGGCTGTGTGGAAGTAGATAGGATGCAAGATCCCCGAATTTTTCTGCTGTCTCTTTATCAAGCTTGCTTGCAATTTCGCTTGCACTACCCAGCAGTGATATTCCATTACCAAGTATCCGCTCTCTCTGGGCGTAATGCTTTGCAGCCTCGCTTGTTATTCTGTGAACACCCATCTTAACCACCAATAACTAATCTGTAATTTCGCATATTTATTATTTCCGGAATTTTATGATTTTTTACATAAAATTTTAAAAAGCTCAGTCCTCTTTAAGATTCAGAATTGAAAAGAAAAAATAATAAAATATTATTAAATGTCCAAATACTTCATGAATTCCCAGGGTGTTATATACAGGCAATACTGGTTCCACTCATCTATCTTTAGCTCCATGAAGGCATCAAAGATGTGGCTACCCAGAATCTTCTGCAACACCTCATCTGTGCTCAGAAAGTCCAAGGCATCTCGAAGTGTCGTTGGAAGCTCACCAACACCATACTTCCTCTTCTCCTCTGGAGTTAACTCATACATGTCTGCTCTAAGCGGATCTCCTGGATCCATCTTCTTCTTGATTCCATCTAACCCAGCTGCGAGCATGCAGGAGAAGGCAAGATATGGATTGCAGCTTGGATCTACTGCTCTGTACTCGCATCTCATTGCCTTCGGACTCTTGAAGTATATTGGAACCCTCACTAATGCACTTCTGTTTCTAGGGCTCCAGCTTATGTTTATGGGTGCCTCAAATCCCGGCACAAGCCTCTTGTAACTGTTTACAGTCGGACAGCAAATGGCTGTTAATGCTTTGGAATGTTCTAGAAGACCACCTATGAAGTATCTGGCAGTTTGACTGAGTCCAAATTCCTCATCTCCGTCAAAGAATGCATTTTCTCCTTTAAATGGCTCTCCTTTCCAAAGGCTCACATGGGTATGCATTCCGCTTGCATTGTCGAGATACAGGGGCTTTGGCATGAATGTAGCAATCCAGCCGTACTTTCTTGCTATGTTCCTTGCAACAAACTTATAAAGGTAGAAGGAGTCTCCACAGTCTATTAGCTCTTTGGGCTTGAAATCAAGCTCAATCTGTCCTGCAGTGGCAACCTCGTGGTGGTGGTATTCTATCTCCACGCCCATCTCTATCAGGTAGTGTGTGACCTCATTTCTGTATTCAACCGTCGTGTCTTCAGGCGGTGCTCTGAAGTATGCTTCCTTTGGTCTTAGAATCAGATTACCTGGCTTTATCTCTGGTGACTCTGGCATGACTCTTGGCGGTCCCCAGGAATCTCCCTTACCACCGTCTGGAGATACCCACAAATCGTAAACCAGATTTGTTGGATCCACCTTCTCAAAAACAAAGAACTCTATTTCTGGTCCGAAAATTGCGGTGAATCCCATATTCTCTGCCATCTCTATCGCTCTTCTTGCCACATATCCTCTTGGATCGACCTCAGAGATCCTTCCTCCGTCTTTCTCTCCAAAAGCCTCGTATATGTCTCCAAACATTATCGCTGTCTTCTGTATTGGGTCTGTGATCCAGGGTAAAACTCTGAGGGTAGATGCATCTGGCATCCACACCATGTCGCTCTCTTCTATGCTCTTAAAGCCCCTAATTGAAGAACCATCAAATCCTATGCCCTCAAATCCTCCGCCTTCAGTGAACTCCCTTGCAGGAATGCTGAAGGTCTGAAGAATTCCCCTCACATCGGAGAAGGCACACAAAACCTGCTTAACCCCGTTCTCCTTCAACACCCTTTTTGCTTCCTCAATAACCTCACTCATGCAAAACCTCCCGTTTTTTTAACCCGTGTTGCAATAGTGTATATAATTTTTTCCTAAATTTTCAATTTTCTAAAAATTTTTTAGACAAAAACAGAAGCAAATTCAAGTTGATAAAACTAACACCTGAAAGGCTTGTCCCACCCCGCAAGCTTGACTCCAGTTATGGCTGAAACATCTATGCTCAAAGCCCTCAAATCTTCCTTCTCAAGGTTCTTCACATCCGTTTTTCCTGCCTGCTGGGTTAGTATTTTGAGCTCCTCAGTCATGGCTTTTATATAGTTGTATACTCTAACTGCTCCCTTCTCTGGATCCAGTCTCCTTCTGAGCCTTTTATCCTGAGTTGCAATTCCCTTTGGACATATACCAGTATGGCACTGCCTGCAAACGGTGCATCCTAATGCAATCAAAGCTCCAGTGCCAATCTGAACTGCATCGGCACCAAGAGCCAGAGCCTTTGCAACATCAGCTCCGCTTCTGATTCCGCCAGCTGCCACAAGGCTAACCTCATCCCTCAACCCTATCTCTCTCAAAGCCTCATCAGCTTGAACTATTGCTGCAATTGTTGGAATGCCAGCATGATTTGCAACAACATCTGGAGTTGCTCCTGTCCCTCCCTGCATCCCATCAACAACAATTATGTCTGCTCCAGCCTTTGCTGCAATTTTCACATCATCTGAAACCCTGCCTGCAGAATACTTCACCGCTATCGGTATTCTCCAGTCTGTTATCTCTCTCAGCTGCTCGATTTTCATTTTGAGATCCTCTGGTCCTATTATGTCCATGTGTCTTGCAGGTGATAAAGCATCTGTTCCTGGAGGAATTCCTCTTATTCTCGCTATATCCTCATTCACCTTCTCTCCCAGCAGGTGTCCTCCCATTCCGGCTTTTGCTCCCTGTCCTATCTTTATCTCAATTCCATCTGCTGAGTTTAGATACTTGGATGATACCCCAAATCTTCCGCTTGCATACTGGGCTATTAGAAGTTTCGCATTTGCTCTCTCTTCAGGATGCATTCCGCCCTCTCCTGTGTTTGTTGCTGTTCCCGCCATAGCCGTTCCTTTTGCTATTGCTATCTTTGCTTCAAGGCTTATTGCACCATAGCTCATGGCTGCAACCATTATCGGAGTTTCAAGAATCAACGGCTCTTCAGCATACCTGTCGCCAAGCACAACACCTGTCTCGCACGGCTCCCTGTATTTGTCAATTGGGGGTCTTGATGTCTGGGCTGGTAGAATAACAAGATCATCAAAGTGGGGAACAGGACGAGTGGCTCCTGTGCCTCTGACCAGATACTCTCCAGTCTCCGACTTCCTCCATATTTCATGAACCACACTTCTGCTCCATATACCTCTGTCCTCAAGATCAGAGGTTCCAGAAACTTGAATTGCTCCAGATGGGCATACATCAACACAATTGCCACAGCCAACACAAGCCATCTGATCCTTTACAACCGGCATCTTGTCCTCTTCAGCCAGTGCATTCGTTGGACAGTATCTGACGCATCTCAGACATTTTATGCATCTGTCCCTATCAATTGTTATCTCAAATACCATCTAACCCTCCTCCGATGGAGCACTACCGTAAACAAACCTCTTCCTTATTGGAACAATCTTCCTGAATTTTTCGGTGAATGCAGGAAAGTTATGGGCTTTTAGAATTTCCTTTAGCCATTCTTCGTCCTGCTCATTTATCTCAACAAGCTTGGCATTTTTCCCAAGACTGTCAACATCTCCCTTAACATATATCGCCCCTCTCACAATGCTCTCTCCAGCCATCCCTCTTAAATTCCCTAGAACTACTATCCTTCCCCCCATCATGTAAAGACCTGTCATAAAGTCACTATTTCCTCCTATGATTATTGTTCCATTTTTCATGATCTCACCTGTTCTAGCCCCGGCACTCTCTCTAACGACAATTGTTCCACCGTAAATTCCCTGACCAACGCCATCTCCAGCCTTACCTTTGACCTCAATGTACCCTTCAGTCATGTTATCTCCAGTAAACCATCCAGAATTCTTCTCAATTATCATTCTAACCCCGTGAATCATAGTTCCTGCAAAATAGCCAGCGCTCCCCTTCACTTGTATCTCCACATTCCCAACAACACCGGCAGAAAGATAGTGCTTTGCGCCAGGATTGAGAAGAAGTATTTTCTCTTCCCCATTCTTTACAGCTTCCTTGATCATTCTGTTTATCTCTCTAACCTCCAATTCGCTGCAATCTATCTCCATAGCATCACATCCTATAAACCCTGTAATCTCCAGGAGCCAGATATTCTGTTTCTAGGTTAAGCGGCTCTAGAGCCACTTCCTCGCTTGATATGGCAAACAACCCATCTCCCTCTGCCACCATGGCAGGTCTTAAACCAAGCTTGTCCTTAGCAATACCTATCTCTTTTGGTGTTGCAATTATGAATGCGAATGGACCATCAAGATCCTTAACCGCATTCTGCAAAGCCTCTTCAAGGCTGTAGCCATCGAGGAGCTTGTCTGCTATGTAATGGACTATGCATTCTGTATCGTTGTATGTTGTGAAGTAATGTCCCTTAGCCTCGAGCTTCTTTCTTGTGTTCCAGTAGTTTGTTATTTGACCGTTGTGGACAACAGTTATGTCAGGATAAAGAAAGCTCTGAAATGGGTGTGCGTGATATCTATCAACCCCACTCTCTGTGGAAAATCTTATATGACCTATTGCATGCGTCCCAGTTTTGTCTGAAACATGGTACTCTGAATCCACAAAGTCTATTGTTCCAACATCCTTGAACATCTCGTACTTTCCTGCAGAGAGAACGGCTACATTTTCAAGGCTCTGAACTTCTAGTGCCAGCTTTTTCAGGATTTTGAAATTTATCTTTTCAATTTTGAAATCTGTTATCGAATATTCATAATTCTCGATTAGATTTTGGATGGACTTAACACTTCCGTATCTGTCTACAATTGATGTAAGAACTTCAACAAGCTTTTTCCTCTCCTCCTCTTCTCCCTGAATCTCAACTCTCATTAAAAATTCGTCATCAGCAAGATTAAGTCCACCATAAAGGGCAATTCCAGCTCCGTCTCTCCCCCTATGCTGTAGTCTTTTCATCATTTCTATTACAATTGAGCCAAGATCCTCTCTTTTCTTTCTGGAAAGAATGCCCACTATACCGCACATGGCAATCGGAGAATTAAGCCGAGAAGGTTATTTAAATATTGTGAATAAGTGACACACGGAAGAGTTAGGGCATCACAACAGTTAAAACTACCTAGAATCAGAGTTTTGCTATGAGGAGGGTTGTGGATTTCATAAATGAATATGATCCTGGCATGTTTCCTGAGGATTTCAAGCAAGAGGTGATACAGCTTGCATCAAATGAGAACCCGTATCCGCCTCCTGAGAGCGTTTTGAATGCAATAAAGTCAAATCTTTTCAAGATAAACAGATACCCGTATCCATACTATACAGAGCTAAAAACAAGAATCTCGGAGTATGTTGGAGTGGATTCGATGCAGATAGCTGTCTCAAACGGAGCATCCGATCTTTTAAGGCTTGTTACAGATGC
>WAJY01000108.1 GCA_015523645.1 Geoglobus sp.
GCATTGATGGACAGAACTAGGGCATTATTTGCAAAAAATCCCGATGCTCTTAAAGGAAAGGTCGGAATGGGTATAGCTGTGGGAGGAGACAGGGTTGGGGGACAAGAGCTTGCCTTGATGCAGATACATGCTTACCTCATACTCAACGGCGCAATTCCTGTTAGCGGGGGATTTTTTGGTGCAAATCTCGGTGCAACTTTCTGGAGTAAGGACACAGTTGAAGGGGTGATGCAGGACAATGAGGGTTTCAGAAGCTTGAGAAAAACACTTAAAAGGTTTGTTGAATATTTTGAAAGGTATGTCTCAAGCCAGTAAAATAAGAGTTGCCTGGGGAATTACTGGAGCGGGAGACAGGCTTAGGGAGACAATTGATGTGATGAAGAGGATAAGGAAGAAGTACCCTCTTGAAATCCATGTATTTGCATCAAAGGCTGGTGAGCAGGTTTTGAAGTGGTACAAATTTTACAGAGAAGTTAAAGAGTCATTTGATAGCTTTCACGTTGAGATAAACGCAAACTCTCCCTTTCTTGCAGGAGACCTTCAGATCGGGAAGTATGCGATGCTCATAATAGCCCCAGCCACAGCCAATACTGTTGCAAAAATTGCCGGAGGTATAGCAGACACCTTGCTTTCAAACTCAGCCTTAATGGCTCTGAAGGCATTTGTTCCAGTCTACATCATGCCAACAGACTACAGGGAAGGAGAGGTATCCACAGACCTCCCAACGGGTAAAAAACTCAGACTTAGAATAAGGAAAGAGGATGTTGAGCATGTTGAAAGATTGAAGGAATGGGACGGGGTATACATAGTGGAGGAGCCTGAGGAAATTGAGAATGCTGTGAAGAGCCTAGTTATGAATTATCACGGAAACTCAACGCCATAACCGATCCTCTTGAAATTTTCACTTTCAGTGATTTGAAAAGCCTTGCCAAGAATTTCTCATTTTGGGAATGCAAGGAATGGATTTATTTCAGAAACTCTTCCTGAAACATGCAAACTCTGACAACAAACCTTTTTAAAACTACAGATGTTACCTTGCTGGGATGACTACAAGAGACAGAAAGTTTGACCACATAAAAATCTGTGTAAGCGAAAGAGTTGAATCAAGCTATACAGGATTTGAAGATGTTTTCTTTATCCACAAAGCTGTTCCTGAGCTAGATTACAATGAAATTGATCTGAGTGTGAACTTTCTTGGCAAGGAGCTGAAAGCCCCGATTTTGATAGCATCGATGACCGGTGGTCATCCTGAAACATATAAGATAAACAAGAATCTTGCCATAGCTGTTGAGAATGCCGGGATAGGAATGGGTGTAGGAAGCCAGAGGGCAGGAATAGAGGATGAGAGTGTTGTTGATACCTTTTCAGTTGTGAGAGAGTATGCACCAAAAGCCTTCATCTATGCAAACATAGGCTTGCCCCAGATAATAGAGAAGGGAGTTGAATATGCTGAAAAGGCTGTTGAAATGATAGATGCAGATGCATTAGCAATCCACCTCAACTTTCTGCAGGAAATTGTACAGCCTGAAGGTGACAGAAATGCTGTTGGTGGGTTCAATGCAATAAGAGAGGTTTCAAGCGAATTGAAGGTACCCGTGATTGTGAAAGAGACTGGGGCAGGGATATCAAGAGAAGTTGCCTTTACGATGCGAGAAGCAGGGGCTAAAGCATTGGATGTAGGTGGAAAGGGTGGAACTAGCTGGAGCGGTGTGGAGGTTTACAGGGTTGAGAATGAAATAAAAAGGGAGGTTGCAAAGGACTTCTGGGACTGGGGCTTGCCCACTGCCTTCTCAATTGTGGATTGCCATGATGTCTTGCCTGTTATAGCAACCGGAGGAATAAGAAATGGTGTTGATATGGCAAAAGCCATAGCTTTGGGTGCGAAAATTGCAAGTTCCGCATTACCATTTCTAAAGCCTGCATTAGAAAGCCATGAGGAGGTTGAAAAAAAGATCCAATACTTTGTGGAGGGTCTGAAAAAGACACTATTCCTTACGGGATGCTCCCATGTCTATGACCTCCACAAAATCCACATATTCGTTTACAATCTTCTCAAAGAGTGGATTGACTTCAGAGAGTTTGATCTTTTCGAGTTCTCAAGGAGGAGGTTCCATGATATCTGAGATCATAAGAGAGAGGGCTGAAGTTGTAAACAGGGAAATTGAGAGAATTTTAACGATGAAAGAACCAGAGGGTCTTTACAAAGCCACAAGACATTATTTAAAGGCTGGAGGAAAGAGACTGAGACCTGTAATAACAATATTGTCTGCAGAGGCTCTTGAAAGGGACTACAGAGCCGTTTTACCCGCCGGAATTGCCATAGAAACCATCCACAACTTCACACTTATCCATGATGATATTATGGATGAGGATGAAATGAGGAGAGGGGTTAAAACTGTTCACACGCTATTTGGAGTTCCAACCGCAATTCTTGCTGGTGATACGCTTTATGCTGAGGCTTTTGAGATACTGACAAGATGTGATGCAAAGCATGAAAATATTGTGAGAGCTGTTAAAAAGCTTGCAGAGGTTTGTATCGAGATTTGCGAGGGTCAGTTCATGGACATGAGCTTTGAAGAGAGAGATGATGTGAAGGAGGATGAATACATCGAAATGGTCAGGAAAAAGACTGCTATGCTCATAGGCATCTCAGCATCCATCCCAGCCATACTTTTCGGTGAGGAAGAGAGGGTGGAGAGAGCTCTTTGGAATTACGGACTGAACGCAGGAATAGGCTTCCAGATACATGACGATTTGCTTGACATAACAGGCAAGGAGAAGATTGGAAAGGACTGGGGAAGCGACATAGTGGAGGGAAAGAAAACCCTAATCATCATAAAAGCCTTTGAAAGGGGAATTGAGCTTAAAACCTTCGGAAAGGGAAAGGCTGAAAGGTATGAGCTTGAAGAAGATATAAGGAGGCTTTATGATTGTGGAGCAATAGAGTATGCCAGAAAGAAGGCAAGAGAATACATTGAGATTGCAAAGTCACAGCTTAAGGTACTAAAAGACAATGAGGCGAGAAGGCATCTTTCAGAGCTTGCAGACTTTCTTGTTGAGAGGGAATACTGATGGATGAGATTATATGGAAGCACGTTGTCATAAATGCGAGAAAGTATGGGAGGGCTAGTGAAAAAGCCGTTATTGGAAAGGTTCTTGCAGAAAATCCTGAATTGAAAGGAAAGGCAAAGGAGGTTCTCTCAAGAATCAGAGAGATAATTTCAGAGTTTGAGATGCTTGATGAGGAAGAGAGAAGGAGACTTTTCGAGGTGTATCAAGAGGATGAAAAAAGAGAGAGAAAGGAACTTCACCTCCCACCCCTTCCTAAGGCTGAGAAGGGGAAGGTTGTCATGAGATTTGCACCAAATCCTAATGGTCCTCCAACACTGGGATCTGCAAGGGGTATAATTGTCAATGGAGAGTATGCAAGGATGTACAGTGGTAAATTTATACTCAGGTTTGATGATACCGATCCAAGAACAAAAAGACCCATGATTGAGGCTTATGACTGGTACATTGAGGATTGTGAATGGCTTGGATACAAGCCTGATGAGATTGTGTATGCATCAAAGAGAATAGACACGTATTACAGCTATGCTTCAAGGCTTATTGAAATGGGAAAGGCTTATGTCTGCAAATGCGGTAGAGAGGAGTTCAAAAAATTCAAGGAAGATGGAAAGGAATGTCCTCACAGAGAGAGAAGCGTTGAAGAAAATATTGATGAATGGAATGGAATGCTGGAAGGTAGATACAGCGAGGGAGAGGCTGTTTTGAGAATAAAGACAGACATGAAACACAAGGATCCTGCGGTGAGGGACTGGGTGGCTTTCAGGATTATAATGGCTGAACATCCATTGGTTGGTGGCAAATACATCGTGTATCCAACACTTGACTTCGAATCTGCAATTGAGGATCACATTCTGGGCATAACACACATACTGAGGGGAAAGGATCTCAGCGATTCTGAGAAAAGGCAGAGGTATATCTACGAATACTTTGGCTGGGAGTATCCTGTGGTTAAGCTGTGGGGAAAGATAAAGGTTCATGAGTTTGGAAAGCTTTCCACAAGCTTTATAAAAAAAGAGATCGAAAGGGGAAAATATTCAGGATGGGATGATCCAAGACTGCCAACACTAAAAGCTCTGAGGAGAAGAGGATTTTTTGCAGATGCCCTAAGGAATTTTTTCCTCTCCTTTGGTGTTGGTGAGAACGATGTCAGTGTGAGCATGAAGAACTTGTATGCCGAGAATAGAAAGATAGCTGATAAAAAAGCAAAGAGATATTTCTTTGTGTGGAATCCGGTGATGATTGAAATAGAGGGGATTGAGAGCATAAGAAACATTCACCTCCCTCTACATCCATCGGAAGAAATGGGAGAGAGGATTTTGAAGGGTGAAAAATCTGTTTATATAACAGAGGACGACTTCAGGAGGTTTGCTGGAAAAAAAGCTAGACTCAAGGGTTTCTGCAGCGTTAGAATCCTGGAAAGCGGAAAGGCGATTCTTTTAGATGATGAGAAGGTTTTAAAGAGGGCAGGCAACATAATACACTGGGTTCCGGTATCTCAGGCTGTCAAATGCAAGATAATCACCCCTGAAGGAGAGGTTAATGGATATGCGGAGGATAATGCCCTAGATGCAGTTGGGGAGGTTGTTCAGTTTGAGAGATATGCTTTTTGCAGAATAGAAAGCAGAAATGAAGGTTTGGTAGCTGTATATACCCATCCCTAATGAATGCCGAGAATCTCCCTGAGAAGGGGGATTTTTTGAATTTTTTCATCATCCAGAACATCCCTCAAAATCCCTGAAGGTCTTTCCATCCTTCTCTCAACCCTGATCAAATACTTTGGGGTTATTATGTAATCAAGGGAGACGTCGTGAATGCTTTGTGGTATGCTTTCATCCAGAACCTGAATTTCATGAACAGTTGTTGCAATTGGCACATCCTCCTCAATCAAGCCTATCTCTCTGAGGATTCCAAACTCAATGTCGCCGTATCCCTCTCCCTTCCCAAGCCTCTCTCCTCTTCTATTCACCGCAACACTACCCTCAACTATAAAATCTATTCTACCAATTTTCTCAAGCTCCCTAACACTTCCAAGTCTTTTTCCAAACTTAAATGAGCCTCTTATAGTTACAGCCTCTGAAAATAGAGACGGCTTAACATTTTCCGGCTCTATCATCAAGAAACCCTCTCTTAGCCTTGGAGTTGGCATTACTAGGATTTTTCCATCCTTCAAAGCCTTATACCTTATGCTTTTCTGCGGACTGTCCGGATTTACCTTCACAACCTCAGCCTCCCTCCACTCCTTCAGTCTTTCAAGATGAAAGGAACATTTCCCTGAATTTTCGAAGTTCGGTATCC
>WAJY01000109.1 GCA_015523645.1 Geoglobus sp.
ACTTAGATGGTATTGACTGGGTAATAATAGGAGCCCAGACAAATCCATACAAGCCACCAAAGAAGGAATGGGTTGAGAGCTTGATCGAGCAGGCAAGAGAGAAAGGGATAGCTGTCTTCCTAAAAGACAATTTAAAGTGGTCTGAGAAAGTTCAGGAGTTTCCTTCTCAAAAGGAGGGATAAGCCATGCCAGATGCCTTCGAGAAAAACCTGAATAAAGAGGAGTTTGAAAAGCTTGACAAGAAAGAACTGCTTGAAATTCTTTATTCTGTGGTCTATCAGGCATGCGAGATTGGAGATAGTGAGGGAGACAGCAGAGCTCTGTCAGCCTATGCAGATGCTCTCCGCCTTCTTGCAAGACTCGGATTATTTGAGATTGAGAGTGAATATGGCAGAAGGGTTATCGGGAGGTTTAAAGTCTGAATTCTGTATAGAGGTGTAGAATTTTGATAGAGGTAGTTGAGATTAAGAAACTTCAGAACAAAAAGCTGTCAATTACTGTGATATGTCCCAAGTGCGGAGAAGAAGGGACGCTTAGAGTTGGAAAAAGAAACATCTTTGGCAGACCGATGAAGTTTCTGGTTGTCCACGGGAAGGAGTGGAAGAAGAAGACCTGCTCTTTTGGTTCAACCTCGGATGAGTATGAAGTACTGAGGGAGATATACTCCATCAAGGAGGAATGAAATGAGTATCAAATTCAGCAGTCCAGATTGGGCTGGCATACTCAGTGTGGCTGAGGCAGTTTTTTCAAGAAAATATCCAGTCATAGCAAAAGCTCTAAGAGAAAGAGAGATGGTCTGCAGCATTTGCAAAGAGAAATTTTCAGACTTCTTTGAACACTTTCCAAAACACATGAATGAAATTATAATAGATATGGTTGCCACAGACTTCTACCTGAAGTGTATTGAGTATGTTGAGGAGGCAGAAGATGAAGAGGGGAGCACTGCTCTACCTTCTGAAGGTAATAGAAGAAGGAAAGATAGAGTTGCTTGATAAAGGAGACTTTCAGGGCTATAATTATCTTTGTATGGTAGAGGAGGAAGTTAGAGCCATATTGGGTAAAGAGGAGGTGGTGCTTTGAAGCTCTCCACGTATGTATCTTATACTCTTGGAATTGCGCTGATGATACTGGTTTTCGTTTTTCTTCTATCCCTTTATGTTGTTTCCAGACCTTTTAAAAAGTGGCTTAGGTGCAGATATTGGAGAGACTGTCAGCACTACACAAAAACCAGCTTCACATGCGAGAACGGTGGGGGACCGTATTGCGAGGTGTGGAGAACATTCCAGTCAATAGAGTCAGCTTGAGTGAAGCTTGCTTTTGTTGTTAGTAGCTGAGAACGCTTGCTGGCTGCTTGAATCCTTCAGTCCATATCAGATATGCCAGTGAAATTGATATCCAGGTCATGAAGAATCCAAGGATTATCGCAATTATTGGATTTTGGTCAATTATTATTGGGAATGATGGAATTATTGAGCTCAACAGTCCATTCACAGCCACTCCAAATACGGGAATGAATATACTAAGTAGTAGAAGGCTGTTGTAACCACTCACGTGTGCTCCAGCATAGTGGAGTATTGCTGTGTTCACAATCAGGCTGATGGCTCCCAAGATTGATAGTATTGGTATGAGTGTTACAAGTGCTGTTATTATTGAAATTATATTATCCTGAATCACCGAGTTGACTCCACTGAGAGATACTACTGTGCTGAAAACTACTCCATTGTTTATGTTGTGGATTGCAAGCCCAAATGGTTCAATCACGACTAGCAATCCCACTACAGCCCCGTAAAGCAGTCCGAACTTGCCCCAGACCTTCCAGTTATACTCCATGATGAATTTATATTTCCAATTCTTATTTATTTTTTTCGTAGTTTTATCAGCTAAAATTTATAAAGTTGCTAAATTTTCAAAATCGAACGGGAACATAGCGAAAACACTTCTAATTTGTCTCTAATTCGAACGAAAAGTTTTTATATTTGAACATTTTATGTATGTTAGATGTTACATGAAGAGGAATATATAAAAAGGTCTGATATTAGATTTGCAAGGCTTGTTCAGATAGCACTTAGCTGGACAGGGAGAGTTGAGTATGACGAGCTTGTAAAGTTCGTTTCTGAGCTAACAAAGGAATATTATCACATTTTCTTTCCTTACAATGAGCAAACTACCCGCAACATGGTCAGTGACGCTCTTAGACGCCTGAAAACAGGCGGTAAAGTTAGAAAAGTGAAGAGAGGGGTCTGGGAGCTTACCAGAAACGGCTGGATCGAATTAGCCAACTACCATATAAGAGTTAAACCCATTCCTGAAGAATTAATTTCTCCAACACTGAGCGTAATCATCGAGGAAATGCAGGAGTCAATTGACTGAAACAGAGTATGGCTCAAACCTCTTCATCCACTTTCTTATCGAGACTGTGCTGGTTCCAAAACTCCTAGCAATTCTCCTCTTCGGGATGGGTTTTCCTCTCTCCCTGTAAATCATTGAAACAAGAGAAGCAGTCACGGCTCTCATCGAACCGGTTGGGTTTAGCGGTGAGGATTTAAGAATTCTGTAAACCTCATCAGATACATCTTCATATCCTTTCAGTATGCAGAGCTTCCTTGCAAACTCAGCATAGTCATC
>WAJY01000110.1 GCA_015523645.1 Geoglobus sp.
GTCCATGCTCTCAATTGCCGAGATAACTTTCCCATCGAGCTTTCTGCATTCATCATCTGGAAGGTAGTGGTGCATGTCACTAGATGCAATCACAACAAAACTTCTTCCAGTCTCTTCATAAGCCTTTATTATCTCTTCAGCCACCTCCTTTGAGCTTTCCTCATCCTGCAATCCCATGCATATTGCCACAATTTCGAATTCTTTGTGCAGGTATTGAAGAAAGGGAATCTGAACTTCAAGGCTATGTTCCTCTGCAAATGCCATTTCATCCAGAGCTAATGAGATCTTTGGCATTGCTGAAATGAAGTTTTCATCTGACCTGACACTGCCAATGGGGGTAGACCATTCGTCCTGAGATAGGGCTAGAGGCATACCAAAGCCGGTGTGATTTGGACCAATAACAACATACGTATCAACATCGGGAACTACCGAATGGACCTTACCTGCTGTTCTCCCAGAATAGATGTATCCGGCGTGTGGTGAAACAATGGCAACAACATCATCATCTTTTCTCCCATTCTCTGTAAATTCAGATAGCATAGCCAGCAGAGACTCTGGATTTGATGGATAGAATGATCCTGCATACTTCGGATACCTCATAATGTTAAATATGTCAAAAGCTAAATAAACGTTGTCATGAAGCTGGGAGTGGTTGTCAATCCAAAGGCTGGCAAGGGTGTCGATAAGGAGCTTGTTAGGAGAATTGTAAAAAAGCTTGATCCAGATGAAATTTTGACGGGTCAGGAGGATCTTGGAGAATTTTATCTTGAGAAGGCAGAGGTTGTGGAAGTTGAGAGAAGCTATGATAGATTTGATACCCTGAGACTTGTAAAGGCGCTTGATAGAAGGTGCGATGTCATTGCCGTTTTCGGTGGAGATGGGACGATGAGCGATTCAGCCTCAGCATTTCCAAAAACTCCCTTATTATGCATACCAATGGGCACAACAAATGTCAGTCCGTTGATGTGCGATCCAAACTTCAGGAAACTTAGAGAGGTTGAGTTTGATGGATTGTATGTGAGAGATTTTGAAAGAGTGGCTTTCAATGATGTTGTTGCAGGTCCTACAATTCTTGCAACCGTGGAAGGAAGGGTTGTTGAAGTTGATGCTCAGGAGTTCATGAGGGGAAAGCTGAAAAAAGGAAGTCCTTCAAAATTCTACGGGAGAGTAAGGGTTGGAGAGAGAACCGTTGAGGGTGTTTACGGGAACATATTTGTATCGATGCTTGACAGCAGGTATCTCGGAAAGGGAATATCTGGTGGAGCATCCATATCTGCATTTGTTGGATTCAATTGCCTTGTAGCTTGCCTTAGCCATACCGTTGTGGTGGCGTCAATGAGCAAGGAGTCCTTGCAAAATCTTGAGCCAATAAAAACAGAGACGATGAGTTTTGATGATAAGGCTATGATGTATGCTGAAACCGTTATATCTGCAGACGGCAATCCCTTTGCATTAAAGGAGGAGGTGGAAATTGAATTTAAAAAAGGAATTGTGAAGGTTCTCAAGCCTCTATAACCCTTGCCTTGTAGCCAAATTTTTCTATCGCCTTGATGTATCTTTCAACATCTCCTTCTATCTCTATTTCCGCTGAGCTCAAGTCTATTGATAAGACCTCAGCCCCCTCCCTCTTGAGGACATTGTTGACAGTCTTTACACACCCTCCACATGTTAAACCAGAAAGCTCCAGCTTCACCCTCATCTGATCACCTCTTTTCTAATATGGTGTCAAACATGAAATACTTCACTCATCACAATTTGTTTCCCAAGGTTTAAGTATGCTGAACGTATTGTTATGTTTATGAAGCTTGATGAATACGATTTAAAGATCCTTGAGCTTCTTTCACACAATTCAAGGCTGAGCTACAGCGAGATAGGAAAACTGCTTGGACTTTCAAGACAGACTGTAAAGGCTAGAATTGAGAGGCTTGAGAATGAGGGCATCATTGAAGGATATACCGTAAAGCTTTCAAAGGTTTTTGATGACAGAAGAACATTCTTCATCCTGATTAAATCAGACAAGAAGCCTGAAAATTTTGTTGAGCTGTATAAGGTGGGGAAAAGGCTGTATCTTATCAAAATACAGGTTTCAAAACCCGAAGAACTTGCTGAATTTGCAGAGGATTTTGAAGTGCTTAGCATAATGCCGGTAATCGATCATGAGAGCAAAATACCATTCAAATCCATGCAGATTCAATTCAGGTGTGATTATTGTGGAAAGGAGGTTGAGGAGAGTCCGGTTGTTTACAAAAGGCACAACAAAGCCTATCTATTCTGCTGTGAAACGTGTTTGGAGCAGTTCAAGGAGATAAATTACTGATGATAATATTTTAATACACTTCGAATTAATATTCAAGCATGCTCTTTGAAATTGAGGAGATCAAGAGAAAAAGGAAAAAACTGGGGATAACTCAGAAGAAGCTTGCAGAGCTTGTTGGTGTAAGTCAGCCACTCATTGCCAGAATTGAAAGCGGAGATCTCGATCCAAAGCTTTCACTGGTAAAGAAAATATTCGAGGTGCTTGGAGAGTTAGAAGGGAAGGGAATAAATGCAAAGAAGATAATGAACACACCAGTTCTTTCGGTAACACCTGAGGATTTGATTGTTGATGTTGTGGATATCATGAGAAAAAATGGTATTTCCCAGCTGCCGGTTATAAAGCATGGGATGAATCTGGGATGCGTAACTGAAAGCTCAATTCTAAAAATTATAATGGCTAAGGGCATCAATGGAGCCGTGAACATCACGGTGAGGGAGATAATGGAGGATCCGTTGCCCGAAATTTCACCAGCCGAAACCCTTGAGAGGATCTCAAAAATGCTTTTAAATAACCCAGCATTACTGGTGGTTGAAAATGGTAGGATAATCGGGATAGTTACAAAGCATGATGTGATGAAGGCTTTGAGGGAGAGAGCATGAACATCGCCAAGATCTTCTGGCATGGGATGGCGGAGGAGGATAAGATAGAGTACATGTCCAAGTTCAGTGTTGCAGTTATAGGCAGCAGAATGCTGATGGAGCTTTTATGGAGAGGTGGGGTAGGGTGCGTTAGATACATAGGAGATTTTGTTACGCCCAATGATGCAAGAATAGACTGCACGATTCATCCGCTGGAGGCTAATGACTACGATGTTGTTCATCCGATGAGCAGTGACTCATGCGTGATAAGCTATCCATTTCCCGAAGATGTGAAGGAGCTGAAAAGACAGCTTAAGGGAATAGACGTGATTGTAGCCCATAAACACATGGATGTTGCATCGAGAATAGCTGAGGAGCTTGGATCTCCTTTCATACCAAACATCGTAACCACCTTTCTTCCAGATGGAGTGAGGTACTGGGAGGTGGAGATTCCAGAGGTGAGATATGATCCGATATCATATGCCCTAACCTGCTCTCTACAAGCCGGAGAAATACTGAGGATATTCACAGGTTATCACATGCCAACAATAGCTCCAGAGGCATATATAGTCGACACGAGATCTCAATACTATCTGAAGAAGATTAGACTCAAGGTGAAAGCATGAAAATAAGAACGCCATCGAGAATTCACATCACCCTTATCGATCTCAATGGAAAAATAGGGAGAGTAGATGGTGGTGTTGGCTTTGCCCTTGAAAATCCCTTCATAAGGATAAGAGCAAAAGAGAGCGATGAAGTTGTTGTTAAGGGTGACTGGGAGAATGTAGATAGATTCAAGGAGGTTGCTGAGCTTTTTTTTGAGAAATTCAAAAGAGGTATTGAGATAAAAGTTCTTGAAAGCTATCCTTCACATGTGGGTCTTGGAAGTGGAACCCAGATAAGTCTGGCTGTAGGCAGGGCTTACTGCAAGCTTTACGATATTGATATGACCGACAGAGAGATAGCCAAATTTACTGGAAGAGGCGGGACTTCGGGCATCGGGGTTGCCGTTTTTGAGTATGGAGGATTTGTTCTGGATGGTGGTCACTCTATTGATGAAAAAGCAAGCTTCATCCCTTCATCTTTCAGCAAAGCTAAGCCTGCGCCACTTATAGCTAGGCATGATTTCCCAGACTGGGATATCTATCTTTTTCTCCCGAATGTCAAGGGTTTTTACGGGATGGGAGAAAAAGATCTCTTTGAAAAGAACACGCCATTGCCTATAGAAGAAGTGAGAGAACTCTCTCACATAATCCTGATGAAGCTTTTGCCTTCTGTTGTTGAAAAAAACTTGGATGAATTTGGAGATTCAATATATAGAATTCAGAATCTTGGATTCAAAAGGGCAGAAATAATGCAGTATGGAAATCTCATATCTGGATTTATAGAGGAGATGCGGGATTATGGAGCTGTTGGGATGTCATCTACAGGACCTGCAATATACTTCATAGGCGATTCCGGTGGCTTATCGGTCGGCAAAGACTACTTCCGTGAGAGAGGATACGGGCTTGAGGTTGTTAAAACCAAGCCCAGAAACAGAGGTGCTGAGATTGAGGTATAAACTTTGGTTTGGGGAGTATGATGACGGAAGTGTAAGAATTAGCGATAATCTGAAAAAATCCTTTCTGAATTGCTTCAATTCCGAGCCAATTCCATTTTCAGTGAGTGAGGTTGGCAAAAAGACTTTTGGAGATGAGTATTACTCGATTCTCAGGAAGGTAGCAATTGAGGTTGCAAGAGAGCTAGTGGAAAGAGAACTCAAAAGGGAGGATAGATACGTTATAGCTCTTGTTAGAGCATTGGATGAGATAAATTCATCGGTAAATCTTCTAGAAGAGAAGCTTGAGGAAATCAGAGAAGTGAGAGACGGAAGACTTGCATCGGAGTTTGAAAGGAGAATAGCAATTCTCAAGTCTTTCAGGGGAGAGATTGAAAGGGAGATTGAGGAAGTTATGAGGAAAATCGCTCCAAACGTGAGTGAAATAGTCGGGGAAAAACTTGGTGCAAGGCTTTTAGAAAGGGCTGGAAGTCTGAAAAAACTTGCAGAATTTCCAGCAAGCACTATCCAAGTAATTGGTGCTGAAAAATCACTTTTCAAGGCTTTATCCAGATTAAAAAGGGGAAAAAGAGCAAGAACACCCAAACATGGTATTATTTTCCAGCACCCCTTTATAAAAACACTTCCGAGAAGAAAGAGGGGAAAAATGGCAAGATTTATGGCTGGAAAGATATCTATAGGAGCAAGAATTGATTATTTCAGGGGAGAGATCAATGAAAAGCTTTCAGAGGAGGTAAGATTGAAGTATGAGAGACTTTCAAGGAACTGAAATTATGCACAACCTGTTCATCGGAAGCTATGATGGGAAAAAAAGGCTCTTTACAAAATCAGGCTATCCTCCTCACTACGGTGAGAGAAAAATTGGAGATCTTAGGGAATGGATGCCGCAGAGAAGCAAGCTTGGAGCTTTGTTTCTCAAAGGAAAGATTGTCAGATTTGAGAGAGATATGAAAGTGCTTTACCTGGGATGTGCTAGTGGTACAACCGCAAGCCATCTATCAGATATCATAGACAGAGGAATTTTGTACTGCGTTGAGTATTCTGCAAAGCCATTTCAGAAGTTTCTGAAACTGGCAATGGAAAGAAAAAACATAATTCCGATATTTGGTGATGCGAGCAAACCAGAAAACTACAGCGGGATAGTTGAGAAGGTTGATTTCATCTATCAGGACATAGCCCAAAGAAATCAGGTTGAGATATTTGTCAGGAACTTTGAGTTCTTTGGGAGGCAAGGGAGTGAGGGTCTCATCTTTGTAAAGGCGAGAAGCATAGATTCTGCCAGAGATCCAGAAGAGGTTTATTCGGACGTTATTGAAAAGCTTGAAAGCCACTTCAAGATACTGAATACAGGAGATCTTCTGCCCTATCACAAGGATCACATCTACATACATTCAAGGTGGAGAGGATGAGACAGCGATTTGTTCTTGATACAACAGCAATCACAGACACGGGAATGAGGGTCAGGGAGGGCTATGAAACTTTGTGCGAATCAGCAAAAGACATACTTGATCTCATAGCAAAGGCTAGGTTGAAGCTGGACATAAGCTGCTACATTCCATATCCCTCTGTCTACTCCGAATTGACAAGCTTTTTGAAGCGATATAACTGCGAAAAGGAGATATTTCTCAGGCTTGACACTTGGCTTGTTAAAAAAACTCCAAACAGGTATGAGGTGATGATACCTGCCGAGATATTTCATGAATACATCGTCACAATGAGGCAGAAAATCAATAAAGCAAGGAGAATTTCAGAGGACTTTATCTGGGAGGGCTCGGCACTTGGTTTGAAGTGTGACAACAAAGACAATTTCAAAGATGAGGTTGGAGAGATAATCTCAAAGTTCAGGGACAAATACAGAGAGGTCATGAGGCATGGAGTTCTGGATTCATCCCCAGATCTTGATGTGCTTCTTCTGGCAAAGGAGCTCGATGCAGCTGTTGTTTCGAGCGATGAAGGAATAAAGAGGTGGAGTGAGAGAATGGGGTTGAGGTTTGTTGAGGCTGAAAAGTTTCCCAGAATGCTTAAGGAGTATTTAGCGATGGTGGAGGGGAAAGAGGATGAGAATTGAAAAGCCGAGAGGGACAAGGGATTTTCTTCCAGATGAGATGGAGAAGAGGAGAAATATAGAGGGAATCATGCGTAGAATTGTGGAGAGCTTTGGTTACAGAGAAGTGTCCACTCCAACATTTGAGCATCTTGAGCTCTTTACGATCAAGTCTGGAGATGAAATCATTGAGGAGATATACGCATTCAAAGACAAGTCGGGAAGAGATCTTGCTCTTCGCCCTGAGCTTACGGCACCGGTTATGAGGTTGTTTGTGAACGAGTGCTTTGTAATGCCAAAGCCTTTGAGATTTTACTACTTTGCAAACTGTTTCAGATATGAGAGACCTCAGAAGGGGAGATACAGAGAGTTCTGGCAGTTTGGAGTTGAGCTGATAGGAAGCGACACACCAGAAAGTGATGCTGAGGTTATCATACTTGCCTACAGAATAATGGAAGAATTGAGCATTGATTTCTCCCTCCACATAGGACATGTTGGACTGTTAAGAAAGGTGTTGCATGGTGTTGATGAAAAGGAGAGGGCAATGAGATTCATAGATAAAAAGGAGTGGAGGGAGCTTGAAAATTTTCTTGAAAGAAAAGGTAAGGGAGAGCTTTTTGAGAAAATAATGGAACTGTCTTCATCAAGAAGCATAGAGGAGGCTATCTCTGTATACCCTGACTTTGACTACAGCCACATATCAAAGGTTTTGGGTATTCTTGATTCCCTTGGCATTGATTTCAAGCTAGACTTTGGAATAGCCAGGGGGCTTGATTACTACACAGGCATGGTCTTTGAGATCTATGGGAGAGGGTTGGGTGCACAGAACCAGATATGCGGAGGAGGTAGCTACAGCCTAACAGGGATATTTGGAAAGGAAGATGTTCCAGCAACTGGATTTGCAATCGGTTTTGACAGAGTTGCTGAGATTTGCAACGTTGATCAGGAAAAGACAAGGAAGGTTGTGGTGATAGGTTTTGGGGATTACTCGAAGGCAACAAAGGTTGCCGATGTTTTGAGGAGGGAGGGAATACCATCTGTTGTTGATGTCATGGGGAGGAGTGTTAAAAAGCAGCTCAGCTTTGCAAATTCCATCAATGCTGATTATGCTGTCTTTGTGGGTGAGGAATTCAAGAAGGGGCTTGTCACAGTCAAGAACCTCAATACTGGCAATCAGAGAGAGATAAGGTTTGAGGAGCTCTCAAGCTATATTATAAATGGTGAGATTTAGTGCATAATGCCTAGAATTTGTCCGATCTTTCCATATACTTTGAAATAGATTGCAAGGAGGCATGCTGCAATCAGCAAAAAGTTAACAGCATTGCTATTATACTTGAATCTTGCAATTCTCTTTCTCCTCCTGATTGGCCAGTATAGCTCCACACCCGATGATGTGAGCATGTCAAGAGCTATGTGGGAAGTTATCGCATAAAATGCCACAATTGCAAGAGTTTTGCTGATGAAGAGGAGTGTGATTGATGAAGCAGCAAGAAAAAGGAGTGAATGTGTTACAGATCTGTGTTTCAGTCCGAGTGTCTGGTCAACATCACTCACAATTCCAAACAGGACTGCATAGAGTGAAAGTTCCAGGCTGGATGTGATAATGTAGACCGGAGTGAATGAGACAAGGGCGTGAGTTTTCTTGAGCATAATTTAATTTTATAATGATGATAGATATAAAATTTTCGTCCCAATTCCCAGCATAGCCATACTTCACGACCTCCTCACAATGACTGCTCCAATCAAAGCCATTGTTCCTGCAATTAGAAGTGGAAGTCTGAAGTTCATTGTTAGATCTGCCAAATATCCTGCAAATGACGGACTGACCATCTGACCTATTCCGAAGAAAAATGTCACAAATCCAATTGCTGCAGATGCAGAATCCTTTCCTGCAATGTCTCCGCAGTAAGCTTGAACCAATGGGGGTATGGAAAGCATTGAGAAACCTGTTAGGATTGTTGACAGTAGAGCCATGTAGATGTTTGTTGAGAGGCTGAAGAGTATGAAGGCAAAGCCCATAATCCCATAAACCACCGGCAATGCTCCTCTTCTTCCAATTCTATCTGAGATCTTGCCCCAGATGATTGCTCCAACTATCGATAGAACACCAACAAGTGACCACATCAAACTTGAAAGGCTGTATGATATTCCTATGTTGATAAGGTGGGATGTGTAGAATGTCACAAATATTATGTAGGAGGCTCCAAAGAAGACGTAGGCAAATCCAAGATTGATCAGCCTTTTCGACCTGTAAACCTCTTTTATCGGTATCTTTGTCTCCGATACAAAATCCTCTGGAACCTCCTTGAGTTTTAAGGCGAGAATGCTCACAAATAAACCTATGATTGCAAGAAACTGCCATCCAGCTCTCCATCCGAGGTTGAGAATGACTATGGGTAGTGTTGCTCCGGCAAATATTATTCCAACACTTGAACCAGAGTTTATTATTCCAAGGGCAAAACCTCTCTTGTCAGCCTCAAACCACTTTGCTATCAATCCAACCATGCCAACATTCACACCAGCCGAGCCAACACCGGTGAGAAACCTGTATGCGCTCGCATCAAAGAAGCTTGAGGAAAGAGAGGTTAGGAAGAGGGTCAGGGTTATGAGCAAGAGGGAAAGCACGGTGACCTTTTTAGCTCCAAACCTTGATGCAAGGTATCCTGCAAAAGGGGAGAAGAGAACGTAGCCTAGAAAATTGGCTGATGCTATGGCACCCATCTCGGTGTAGTTCAAAAGCAATCCTTCTTTCATCGGCTCAAGAATGAGTGTATAGGCAAACCTTGCAAGTCCAAGTGCCGTGAAAATTCCAAGGAGACCGGTGATGAGTGTTAGAACCTCCTCTTTTTTCACAACAGCCAGAAAATTCTCATCACTTTAATACTTTTTGTCTGCTTACTTCTCTTCCTTCAATGTAAGTGAGAGCTTAAGGGCATTCTCATCTCTCCCCATAATATATCTTTCTGCACTAAACCTCTTTTCTACCTCAAATCCGTGTTTTTTAAAAACATGAATTGCTGCAGAGTTCTTCTCATTTACAAATGCTATGAGCTTCTCTATGCTTTCTTTCCTTGCCATTTCTATCATTTCCTTAAGCAGTCTCTGTCCGATTCCCTGGTTTTTGAATCTATCATGAACTATTATCCCGACCTCAGCAGTCTTATCGCTGTGCCTTATCAGTCTAGCTTCTGCCACAATCTCCCCTTCCCACTCTGCAACGATTGAATAAACGTTTTTGAAGTCAACTCTTTCCAGCATGTCCCTAACCTCATTTTTGCTGAATTTGTACGGTCTTAAAAACCTCATGGATTCTTGTGAGAGTGTTGTGTACATCCTGACAAGCTTTTCCAAGTCAGATCTTTCTGGGAATCTCATCCTCACAATTTTCCCTTCCCTTGTAAGAAATTCCCCTTGCCATTTCACGATAACTTGAATTCAGTAAACTTTAAATACTTCATTATTGCTGGAAATTTAGATGCTCTATCAAAGCGAGAGCTGGTATTACTGGTTTGGATTTTTCTTCTTTGGGTATAGCTTTAGCTATTAACTCTGGGGGTGTTTCTGTGGTGGTTATTGGTTGTGGGCTAGTATATATGGATTCTTTAAATAAAAAGGGTGTATAAAAATGAGTGGAAAAAAAAGGAGATTGAAAAGGATATTCAGAAGGGAAAGATCGCTGATTGTACCACTAGACCATGGAATGACAAAGCCAGAAGCTGGAATAGAAGATGTTGACAGAATTCTGAACCTACTTGATGGCATTGCAGATGCGTTTGTTTTGCATAAGGGAACGGCAAAGCACTCATCATATGTAAATGAGATGGAGTCATCCCTGATAATACATCTCTCTGCCTCAACACACATCAGTCCTGATCCACTTTCAAAAAGGATAATCACCTCTGTTGAAAAGGCTATACAGCTTGGAGCAGATGCTGTGAGTGTTCATGTAAATATTGGGAGCAGCAATGATGTATTGCAGATAATGGAGGCATCTCTTGTCTCTGAGAAGTGCGACGAATACGGAATTCCTCTACTCGTGATGAGCTATCCAAGAGGGAAGGGGATAAATGAATACGGAGTGGAGGAGATAAAACTTGCTGTTAGGGTTGCAAATGAGATCGGAGCAGATTTTGTCAAAACAAATTACACAGGAAATGTTGAGACTTTCAGGGAGATTGTCTCTTTTTCGAAGATACCGGTATTGATAGCTGGTGGAAGGAAGAGAGAGAGCGATAAGGAGTTTTTACAGATTGTCAGAGAAGCGATGAGTGCGGGAGCCAAGGGGGTGGCTGTTGGTAGAAACATATTTCAGAGTGAAAGACCAAGAGAGCTTGCTGTAAGGCTAGCTAAAATAGTTCACGGTGTTGTGTATGAAAGAGATCTGGTTACTTGATGATGGGGAGGAGTGGGAGAGCGTTAAAGAGCATGTCAAAGATGCGATAGAAATAGGATTTACAGGTGTTGCTGTGAGAGATGAGTTCATAGAGAAGGTGAGAAAGCTTGGCAACATAGAAGTTGAGGTGGCAGAGGTGGTCAAGATTAAAGGTGCTTCTGATCAAGAAAAGGTTATAGAGCTTTCGAAAAAGAAGGACAGAATATTCATCGATTTTGAGAACTGGAAGATAATTCCTCTGGAAAACCTGATTGCAATGAAAAAGAATGCAAAGATAATTCCTGTTGTCAATGATGTTGAGGAGGCTAGGGTGGCTTTAAC
>WAJY01000111.1 GCA_015523645.1 Geoglobus sp.
GGTTTTGGAGAGATAATCTTTTGCAAGTGTAAATGCGTTGTAAAAATCCTCAGCTTCAAATTCATCTAAAGCTAGGTAATGTCTGTCAGTGAGTCTAATGACAAGGGATGTAGCTCCATAAGGAGCGATGTTGGCTAGGAGTATCGATTTTCCCCTTGTCAGAATCTCACCTTTCAGAACTTTAAGATCTCTTGCCCCAACCCTGTATATGTTCTCCTCACAGAAAGGGCACCATTCATTTCCAAAATCAGGAAGTTCTGGGTTTTTTGAGAATGGAAGAGGTCTCTGAAGTACTCTTGATCTCCTTCCAGTTAGAGGATCGACTCTTATCTCGATCTCGACAACCTCATTTCTATTAGAAAAGGGATTGAAGAATTCATAACATTCTTTATAACTCTCAAACCTCATGTTCCTTCATTGAAATGCATGATTTAAGTCACTTGCTATATCAGCCTCCCGTATCTGTCTATCTGTCCCTTTTTGATTCTTGAAGCTGATATGGGTGTGTTGTCTTCTGCAAGAACGAAATCTACCTTTACAATTTTTATCTCCTTCATTCCAAGCTCTTTTCTCTTTTCATTTATTTTCAGAGCCATCTCATAAGTCTCAGGACTTACAACAAGATAATCAAAGTCATATTCAAGGGTTTTGCCAAAGGGATTTGTTATCTCCACAACATACGGATCGAAATTGTGCTTCCTCCTCACATACTGTCTTACGTTCTCTGCTCTGATAACAAATGGGAGAACACTTCTTATTCTCTGCCTTGCCATTCTATCGCTTGTCACACCAATCGATATGTCTTTTCCTCCAAGCTCAACAGCCTTGTCAATAAGCCTTTTGTGCCCCTCATGAAAGGGTTCGAAGGTTCCACCAACTGCTACCTTGAAACGTCTCATCTTCTCTCCTCTAAAAGCTGTACAATTTTCTTTGCAGTCACAGCAGGATCTGCTCTACCTCTGGTTTTTTTCATGACATATCCAACAAGAAAGTTTGCCGCCTGTTTCTTTCCAGAAAAGTAATCATCAACAGCTTTGGGGTTTTTCTCAATTGCCTCCCTGCAAAGCCTGTCTATTTCCTGTGGTGATATGGAAAACAGCCCTTTTCTTTCTATTATCTCTTTAATCTCTCCCCCTTCATCTAGCTTCGTTCTTATAACCTCAACAACTCCTTTTTCGGTTATCTCACCTCTGAGATGATATGATATCAGCTCAGCAAACTCATCTGCAGAAATTCTGCTTTCACCCTCACCAAATGTCATTCCTCTGTAGTTAAGCTCCCCCCTCAGCACATCAACAATCCAGCTTGCAGAAACTTTTGCGTCAATTTTCTTTGCGACCTTTTCAAAGTAATCAGCCATTTTGGGATCGAGAACGAGAATTTTTGCCTTCTCAAAGCTCAACCCGTAATCCTTTATAAACCTCTCCCTTTTCTCCCATGGCATTTCAGGAATTGTCCTTCTAACCTCTTCTATGAACTCATAAGAGAAAACTGGTGTGAGATCAGGCTCTGGAAAGTATCTGTAATCCTGTTCCTCTTCCTTTGTTCTGAGAGAGACTGTTATGTTGTTTGTCTCATCAAAATGTCTGGTTTCTCTCTCTATTTTTCTACCTCTCCTCAAAAGATTCCTTTGCCTTGTTATCTCATATCCAAGTGCCTTTTCTACTCCTTTGAAGCTTGAAATGTTCTTTATCTCTACCCTTCCACTGCCTTCAATGCTTATATTTGCATCAACTCTCATAGCCCCTTCCAAATTTCCACCAAATACGTCCAGATATTCCAGAATTATTCTCAGATTATTGAGAAAGAGCCTAGCCTCTTTAGGTGAACTCAAAACAGGTTCCGTGACTATCTCAAGAAGAGGCGCCCCGCTTCTGTTGTAGTCAATCAAGCTATACCTCGCAGTTGTAATGGAGCCATGATAACTAAGCTTTCCGGGATCTTCCTCCATGTGTATTCTTTTCAGTGTTACTTTTTTCTCTCCATTCTCGGTCTCAATTGTTATGTAGCCTCCATGTGCAAGGGGTATGTCATACTGGCTTATCTGGAAACCTTTGGGGAGATCTGGATAGAAGTAATTCTTTCTGTCAAATCTCATTACAGGATTGATTTCAGCGTTCAAGGCTAATGCAACCTTAATTCCTGCTCTTATTGCGGATTCATTAACAACAGGCATAGCACCCGGCAATCCTAAACAAACTGGGCATACATGTGTATTTGGTTCTTTTCCATGATAGTCTAGAGGACAAGAGCAAAAGAGCTTGGTTTTGAGCTTGTTTAATTGAACATGAACCTCAAGTCCTATGATCGTTTCCATGCCCATTGGCAGCTTACCTAGAAATATATCTTTTTTGTTCAGTCTTTTATCCTCTCTCCCGTATTTCCTGACAAGACATCAATTGTCAAGTCTACGTAAGTATTTTAATTCAATTGTATGTCACTGTATATCATGATACCGAGAGTTATGAGTACCCAGCATCCAGACAACGTGGAGATGCCGTTTTTTACAAAACAATCGTACTTTGATGGAGAGGATGAGATAAAGGAAGCTTATTACGTTTTTTCTCATCTCGAAATGGATGAGCAGATGTGGGATTTTGAAGGCAAAGAAGTTGATGACTTTGTGGTTAAAAAGCTCTTCTCCACATATCCAGAATTTTTCAAGAATAAAGTTCTTGGAAAAGATCTTAGACTCACGCTTCGAGTCCCAAATCCAAGTGTTGAGAGAGATGAGGCTAAATTACTGGCTGAAACACTTGAAATGATTCCAAGAAGCTTTGATTATGCCAAAAAGTTCTATGATAACCCATCTCCACCTATTTTTGAGATAATTGTTCCGATGGTTACAAGGGCTGAGGAACTTGAGAGGATCTACTACTTCTACAGAGACTTTGTGGCAGGTAAGTCAAATTTTGTGATGAGGGATGGGTTAAAAATCTCTCAATGGTTGGGGGAATTTAACCCAGAAGAGATACAGGTTATTCCGCTAATTGAGGACATTCCTGTACTCCTACAATGCCATAAAATCGTTGAAGATTTTGCTTCTGGCAAGTTTGACGAGATCAGGGTGTTTATAGCTCGATCAGATCCTGCATTGAACTACGGTTTTATTCCAGCAACACTTGCAGCCAAAGTTGCGTTGGAAAGGCTTGGGGAAGTGGAGGTGGAAGTTCATCCTATAATCGGAGTTGGAGTCCCGCCATTCAGAGGGGGCTTTGATCCAGAAAGGATGTGGGCAGTCAAGGAATATCCATCAGTGCAAACATTTACTGCGCAATCTGCTTTCAAATACGACTATGAATTTACAGTAGTTAGAAAAGCGGTAAAGTTTTTGAAAGAGAGGAAAAAGGAAAAGAAAAACTGGGAAGTTGATCTATCACTTATAAAGACATTCAGCGAATCTTACAGAAGAAGAATTCCGATGATTTCAGAATTTATCAATGAAACAAGCAGGTTTGTTCCAAAGAGAAGGATGAGAAAACTCCACATAGGGCTCTTTGGATATGCTAGAGGTGGTAAGGTGAAGCTTCCTAGAGCCATACCATTTTGCTGTGTTATGTATTCTGCCGGATTTCCTCCAGAGTTGATCGGTTTGTCCAGCCTTACAGATAAGAGTTATGAAAAACTATGCGAGGCAATTCCGACACTTGAAGAGCAGATGAAGTTCGTTCTTTCATTCTTCAATCCTGAGAGTCTCAAAATATTCCCATTTGAGGATGATGTTAGCAAAGCTCTTGAGTTTTTTGAGTATGAGCCGAATGAAGAGTATTTAGCAGTCTCAAGAGCATTCATCAATGCAATTAAAAAGAATGGTGGTATATCTGATACAATGGTTGAAAGTGGAAAAATTCGAAAATTCTTGGGATGAGAAGCTTTGCATTTTAAATTTGATAGGAGCTTACCAAAATGCTTAAAAACAAACATCATGCTATGGGATTGCATGCCCGGGTGGTGTAGTCCGGCCTAACATGCGGGCCTGTCGAGCCCGCGCCTCGGGTTCAAATCCCGGCCCGGGCGTATATATTTCGCGCTTTACTCCTTGCCATGAGTTTCACCCCTTTCTATGCAAATATAAGACCTTTTTGTTGAAAATAAACTCAAAATCAGGACTTGCTCTCCTGTTATCGGGTGATGTTATCCTCAATCCACCTAGCTAAATCCTTTTTTGACATTGCTCCAGTTCTCCTCGTTTTGAGTTTCCCATCCTGGAATAGTATAAATGCTGGGACGCTTTTTACTCTGAACCTTCTAGCAATTGTGGGATTCGAGTTAACATTCAGTTTTGCGAAAACAACTCTCCCTGAGAATTCCTCTGAAAGGCTTTTGACTATTGAGTCCATAGCTTCACAAGGAGGACACCTGCTTTGCCAGAAATCAACAAGAACGAACTCACTTCCTTTTATTATTTCATCGAAGTTTGATTCTCCAGCAATGATCAAATTGGAACTCTTTTCTTTCGATATCAGCTTTTTCATAAATCTTCTTAACATGGTACCACTTGTAGTGATAAAAAAAGAATGAGTTAAATTTTTTGTTGGGATTTGAAAATATGTGTCGATTCACCATGCAGAATACTTTGACAGCGGCATTGTCAAGAATAATATTAAAAAATAAAAAACCAGAATACAAACCATGCACTCTCCAATAGCCCAGATAATCGAAGAAATCAAAGCTAAAAAGTCTTTCGGAGGAACAGAAAGAGGATAGAATTGAAGATCCTCTCAGCCATACTCTACTTTTACGGTCTATCTTTAAGGAAAGCAAGCAAA
>WAJY01000112.1 GCA_015523645.1 Geoglobus sp.
AAGATCTTCACGAACGGCTCGCTCGGTTTTTCGTAGGCTCTCAGGTTAAGCTCAACTCTCTGCATCCACTCGTCCAATCCAGGATCTTCGACGTTGAGCTTTACCGTCCCCCTCAGCATGCCCTTAGCTGTTGATGGAACACTCACTTTCACCTTCACAATCGCCTTCTTCTTCGGCTGAACTACCGAAGGAGCTTCGATGGTGATGTGGCTTTCATCTATCCAGCTCACGGGCGAGAACGGATCGTAGTAAACATCTTCTCCTCTGAAGAGCTCAGGATTCATCCTTACAGGTTCATCTCCTGTGTTCTCCACGTAAATTCTGTACTCGTAGCTCTTTCCAGCTTCCACTCTCTCGTCGATAAATCTTGGATAGATCTTCACTTTCGGCGGAATCCAGACGTTCACGCTCAGGCTCATCTGGTTGACGTAGAACGGCTTAACTGAATATGGCGTTATGATTGTGTCGTTTGTGAAGGTGATTATGCAGTTGTAGTAGCCTTTTTCAGCGTTTTCAGGCACTTTCACCGTCACCTCAACCTCTGCACTCTCTCCAGCTTTTAAAACGAACTTCTCTTTGTCGAAGCTCACCCAACTCTCATCTACTACGTTTTCGAGGAAGGGAAACGTCACGATCTTCGGCTCTACAACAACATCCCTGCCGTTCGGATTCTTCAGCTTTACCGTAAACGTTTTCTCCTCTCCGGGCATAAGTCGGAGGTGCTTGTACCTCGGCTCTATCACAATTTTCGTCACGTTCTCGTAAAATTTTTCCATGCTTCCTATCTGTACCGGAACAGGCTCTGGAGGAGCTGGCACCACCTTCACTACTCCTGCAGAACTTCCCGCTGCGACTGCAGAAAGCAGGATTAGCGAGACAAACAGAATCAAACTCCTCATGATTGCCACCATTCTCGAACTCAATCTATCGATATAAAAATTTGTTGATATGTTTCCGGAATTGTTTTTCTTAATTATCAATCTTAAATAAAGGTTGAAAAATTGTTTGGTATTTAAGATAGTTATGTGACCGTTAAGAACAGTATCTTTTAAACAACATCGCAATATCACTCAAATATTTGCATCCTCAGCTTATGTTTTGGCAATGCTATACTTCTAGAAATAGGCTTTATAAACTACAAAGCCAATATTCCCATTATAAAATTAAGCATGGCTATCTTTTAAAGAAAGGGTTTATACATTATCACTGAAATTTTTACAGGTGTTATGGCACAGGGCAAGACGATAGAAGAGGCAATTGAAAACATAAAGGAGCCATGGAGCTTTATCATGAGAAATCTCAGAAGTCAGGGAGGAGCTTGGGAGTAGGGATGTTGTAAGTATGCTGAATGTCGAAAATGTCGAAATTTGTAGGATAGAGATGTCATTGAAGTTCTCAAAAATTTTGGGTTCAAATTCATCAGGCGAAAGGAAAACACCACTGTTGTCCCGATGAATGATGAGCTCAAGTCAGGAAAACTCCTGGAATCCTGAAGCTGGCAGAAACTGAGAAAGAAGATTTTATTCGGAATTTAAATTAATTCTTTCAATCATTCCACATTTTCATGCACCTCGCCATATTACAGCCTATCGGTGTGCCACCCTAAACTCATTGCTTTAAATTTCCTTTTTCTCTCAAAAATCTCAGACAAATTTTATAATTTATTCTTACATTACCCTATCAAGCCTAAAGATGTCGCAAAAACTGAGAAGTGTTTTTTTACCTGAACCCCTTATTACCTAAAATTGTTTTACAATGCTAAGTAAAATCAAGGCATGTCACTTCCCATAATCACTGGCAGCTATCCTTTCTTAATATTTAACAGCACAATAAAAATAAAAAATTCAGAATTATTCAAACTTGAATTCCTTCACTAAATCCCAAGTGATCTCATCGTAAACAGCTATCGAATCGCCTATGATGTACAGATAATCGTCTATGTAAAGCGCTCTGACTGATGGAATGCTTACCGCCTTCACAAGCTCAATTCCATTGCTGTAAGAGAACACGTATCCATGATTTCCTGCTGGCAGGAAGAATATCCCGTGCTTTGAATCGATGAGGAAGGCGTGATGGTTGTATAGCACCTCACTCCACGACTCCTTGAGGGTGTACTTGGCAATTTCCTCAGGATTCTCTGCATCGCTCACATCGAACATCGAGATCTTGACATAACTTCCTTCTCTCCCAACTCCAAGAATCACGGTGTCATTTATTGGATGCAGATATGAGGAAAAGCCTGGTATCTTCAGCTCACCCTTTATCTCAGGGTTTGCAGGATCGCTCAGGTCAATTACAAAGAACGGGTCTGTTTCGCGGAATGTGACTATGTAGCCTCTTTCTCCAATGAATCTGACTGCATATATTCTCTCGTCCTTTCCAAATCCAGTGATTTTGCCAGCAATTTCAAGCTTTCCATTCAGCACATAGAGATCATTCTCGTCTCCAAGAGTTGTTGCAACCCTGAGATAACCATTGTATTCGTCCATTGAGAACTGATTCAGAAGTCTCCCCGGCACCTCGTTCTCTGCCACAGGATCAAGAGCTAAGGAGAGCTTAACTATGTACGTTTTCGTTATCTCTCTCTTGAGTTCCTTTCTGAAGTCCTGCATTCTGTTCCAGAAATCGTTCTCAAACTTCAGCCTCTCATCTTTGTTAAGGGTGAGAAGATATTCATTTATTGCATTCTGTATCTCTATCATCTTCGCCTGTGAGCTTATGTCGTAACCCATTACCTTTTCAATTCTGCTTAAAACCTCTTTTGGCAGAAGATCTTGATTTTCATTCAGGAATCTAAAGTAAATTTCATCTTCACCCATTCTCTTGTTATATGCAACATAAATTGCATTCTCTGACATGTAGACAGTTGAGCCGTAATTTCCGATAAAATTGATTGACTTCTCAATATCTCCGCTTTCAGGATCTATCTTGAAAACGCTGTAAAGGACTTTTCCACTGGGGAATGGAGGATGATATATATCGATGCATTTTACCTCATAGGCTTTTCCATTGATTGTGATGGGCTTTATTGGACATGGACTGTAGTAATCAACTCCCCTGCTTGTTATAAGGTAAATGCTATCACCATAGAGCCTTGCTGCAACAAAGCTTCCATCAATCTCCATGTTCCAAAGACCGTTCCCACTTGACTTGCTGTAGGCTGAGATCTCATTATAGCTAATGATAACAAGAACATCATTGTAAAGCAGAAGGTTTCCAGCTTTCTTTATCTCAAAGTTCTGGGACATGTCTTCAGGTGGAAATGCTTTTATGGAGATTGTTCTTCCTTCTCTTTCTGGAATATACCTGATATATGGGAAAAAGTAACTCATTGAATAGAATATGTCCTTCCCATC